>NZ_JANSJI010000317.1:0-1616 GCF_047462475.1 Synechococcus sp. H55.11 | reverse complement strand
CTAGCCCGCGGAACTGCTCCCACTGAGCGGGGGTAAAGGTGCGCAGAGCCAAAGCATGGAGGCGGCCATCCTGTAAATAGGTTTTCAAGGCCTCATTCACCAGCCGATGCTGCTTGATCAGGGGCAGGCCCTGAAATTGCTCGGCCACTACAATGGCCTGAAAGTGGCTGCCATCGCCGACAGTGTCTTCCACCTGCACCCTTGCGCCGGGCAGGGCAGCCTGTAGCAACGCCTCGATTTCTCGTGGATCCATGCGCTGTTGTCCCCATGGTCTGTTCAAATGTGTGCCGGAGCTCAAGATCCCGTTTCGGATCTCAACCTGCTCATCCATCACCCTAGACGCTTCTGGGGTAAAACGGGATCCCTTCCTCTGCTCTGCAGGTGGGATGGCTCAGAACCAGAACCTCGGTGATGGGACCGCGTTTGTGGCCCTGGCAGTTGATGGCACGGCTGGCAACGATGGTTTGGATGGGGTAATCCCGGTACAGCTCCCGCACAAAGGGGCAATCGGAATTGGAGAGCAGCACCTGCACCCCTCGGTCGGCCAACGTCCCAAATACCTCTCGCAGGCGGATTTGTTCGGTTTCGCCAAACGCAAACCGGCTGTAGGCGGTGAAGCTGCTGCTGGCAGACAGCGGATGGTAAGGAGGATCCAGATAGACAAAATCTCCGGGTTCGGCCCGTTCCAGCACCTGCCAAAACGGCTGCACCGCGATCTCTACGCCCTGTAAAACTCGTGCCACGGCCCGCAGGTTCTCCGCGTCGCAAATGCGGGGATGACGGTAACGGCCCAGAGGGACATTAAACTCTCCCCGCGAGTTTTCCCGGTAGAGGCCGTTGAAACAGGTTTTGTTTAGGTAAATCAGCCGTGCCGCCCGTTGCACCGGATCCGCAAAACGAGTTGCGCGGATCGTGTAGTAGTGCTCCCGGCTGTGGTGGGCTTGGTGGTGGCTGAGCAGAGCAATGATCTCCTCCACCCGATCCCGCAGGCAGCAATATACATTCACCAGCTCAGGGTTGATATCCGACAACACAAAGCGCCGCGGGATCCCTTGGGCCAGATGAAAAAAGACCGCTCCACCCCCCAAAAAGGGCTCGTGATAGGTGTTCCAGTTGCGCGGGAAAAAGGGTTCGTATTGGCTGAGCAGTTGCCCTTTCCCCCCTGCCCATTTTAGGAAGGGACGCGCTCGAACGGCTGGTGCTGCCGGGGCGGGGTTTGGACTCCCGCGTTCTTCCCAACGCAAAGCCCCGCCTTTGCTCGGGCTGAGGCCGTGAACGGGCGGACAAGGGTAGGAAGGTATCTGGCCGTTCATTGGTGTTTACTTTTTTACCTTCTAAGTGCTCCGCGCTGCTAGCGCCCTCACCCCCGGCCCCTCTCCCGGAGGGGGTCAGCCCTCACCCCCGGCCCTTCTCCCGGAGGGAGAGGGGAGTTAGGGGTAGCGCTCCGCCTCGCCAGTGCGTTCGCGGCGGCGTTGCGTAGCAATAACGACGTAGAGAAACGTTTCATTGACTACAAAACCTGAGGTGTTGGGCAAATGATGCTGGGCGGGGGGTAACGGTTCTGGGAGCAGTATTCCCTCTCTGCAGTGAATGGGCTAGGACTGCATTTGGCTCAT
>NZ_JANSJI010000316.1:0-12714 GCF_047462475.1 Synechococcus sp. H55.11 | reverse complement strand
TTGAACAAAGCCTGGGCCAGATGCCGCCGCAGGTGCATCTGCAGATGGCCGATGCCACCCAGTTGCCTTATGGGGATCGCTGTTTCGATGTGGTGATCACCGTGCATGTGTTGCACCTCATCCGCGAGTGGCAACAGGCAATCGCCGAGATCCGGCGCGTGCTCAAGCCAAGTGGGGTCTATCTCTACGGCTACGGCGAGCGGGTGACGAGTGCCCGCCACTCCTTTGAGCTGCGATGGGCCCAAATTCTGGCGGAGCTGGGATTTGAGCCACAACAGGTGGGGGCCAATGCCGAGCAGGTGGAGGCGTTTTTGTGGGCTCAAGGGGCCCATGGGCAGCAGGTAACGGCGGCAGAGTGGCAGACGACCTTCACTGCCCAAGCCTTGTTTGAGCAATACGCCCAGCGCTGTTACAGCAGCTCCTGGTCGGTCCCAGAAGCGATCTTTCAGGCGGCCATCGCCCGCTTGCAAGCCTGGTTTCAAGATACCTATCCCAACCCCAATGCGGTGCTGCTGGGGGAGAGCCGGTTCCAAATGCTGCTGGCCCGCTATCCCTAGGCGGCTCTGGAAGTGGGGATGCGATCCTGAAAATCCTGTTGGTCGAACAGGTACACCGTGCGAATCGGGTAGGGGATGACCAATCCGGCCCGGTCGCAGGCCTGCTTAAGGGCGATCATCACCTGGGTGCGGACGCGGCGCACCTCCGCCTTGCGGGGCCGAGTCCAGTAGCGCACCACACAGTTGATAGAGCTGTCGCCAAAGCCGACGATGTCCAGCTCAAAGGGGGGCTCCGCCAGCACCCCCTCAACTCCCTGCACGGCTTCCCGCAATACCTCCAGAGCTTTGGGCAGGGGTGTGTTGTAGTCGAGGCCAATCTCCAGATCGGTGCGGCGAAAAGGGCGATCGGTTAAGACCGTGATCGGGCTGGTAAACACGATGGCATTGGGGATCACCACCCGTTCTCCTTGGTAGGTGCGAATCTGGGTGGAGCGAATGCTGATTTCTTCAACTGTACCTTCAAAATCTCCGACGATAATCTGGTCATTGAGTTGAAAAGGTTCGTTCAAAAGCAGCAGCACGCCCGCCAGGAAGTTCTTGAAAATATCTTGAAAAGCAAAACCGATGGCCACCGATCCTAACCCCAACAGCCCGATCAGATCTCCCAAGCGCAGATCTGGGAAAGCCACCACGCTGGCTGCCAGGATCCCCACCACCCAAGCACCCACTTGGCCGATCTGCACCAGCAACAACTGCAGAGAAGGGCTGGAGATCCACCGATTGGCTGCGGATCCCAGCAGGCGCCGCACGGCCCGAACGCCATAGCGGGTGGCCCAGAGGATCACTGCAGCAATCAAGAAGCCCGGCAACAGCTCGATGCCTCGCCCCACCATCTCCAAAAGACTGCGGTTGATGGTTTGAAGTAGTTCGTTCATATCTTTGCCCTTGCTCCGCTATCGACCACGATGAACGCCAGATCACTCTATAACACCGTTGAACTGCGGCGGGAACACTCAATTAGGACTCAGGGAGGCCCTCTGGGGGTTCCTCCTCAGCTAGTATCCGCCACCGCTGAGGTTCTGCTGCGCTTGCTACCCTGAACAGAGCCACTCTGCCGCAAGATGAAGTTCAGGGTAACGAGGGCAGCATGGCCAACTACGACTGGATTGTCATCGGCGGCGGGATCACCGGAGCGGCCTTGAGCTACGAGCTGGCCCGTCAAGGGGGATCCGTTCTCCTCATAGAGAAGGAAGCGCTGCCGCCCAGTGCCACGCGCTACAGCTACGGTGGCCTGGCCCATTGGGCGGGGAAAACCCCCCTGCTCAAAGCTTTGGGGGAAGAAGGGATCCAACGCTACCGCATCCTGTCAGAGGAGCTGGAGGCGGATATTCACTTTCGCGAGCTGGATCTGCTCCTGCCGATTGCCCCTGGCCACCAGCTAGAAGCTGTCGAAGCAGATCTGGCCGACTGTCGCATCCCACCCCGGCGGATTTCTGTAGAGACGGCCTGTGAGCTGGAGCCCCTCTTGCATCCGGCGGCCCTAGAGGGTGTGCTCTGGGCCCGGCATGGCCACATTCACCCCTGGCTGACGACGCTGGCTTTTCAGAAGGCTTTCCACCGCCTGGGCGGATCCCTGCTCTTGCAAACCGTGACGGGCCTGCGGCGACAGGGGCAGCACATTACGGGCGTGGAGACCGATACAGGCTTCTATGGCGCAGCCCAGGTGGTGGTGTGCGCCGGCGGCTGGACGCGGGCTCTGTTGCGCCAGGCCGGGATCCGGGCCCCTATCTACTTCACCCACGCCGAATCCCTCGAGCTGAAGCCTGCAGAGGTGCGGTTGAGAACCATCGTCATGAGCGCGCCCGTGCGGCGTTTGGAGCTGGAGCGGCAAGCGGCCCACCCCGACCGGGATCCCTTTTGGGATGAGCCGGGGCAGGAGCTCTGCCCGCCGATTTTGGATGTCGGGATCCTGCAATTTGTGGACGGCAGCATTCGCCTGGGCCAGATCAGCCGGGTGCTGACGGATCCCATGGCCGAGGTGGATGCCGCTGCCAGCGAAGCCCAGATCCGGGAACAGGCCGGTCGCTACCTGCCCCAGGTGGCCCGCCTGCCCGGGCGGTGGTACCACTGCTTGGTGGCCTTCAGCGCCGATCACCAGCCTCTGGTCGGATCCCTGCCCGGCTGGGAAGGCCTGCAACTGTTTTCCGGCTTCAGCAACCCTTTGGCCATCGTGCCAGCCCTGGCCCGTCGTTTCGCCCAACAGGCTTATGGACAAGTGGACGAATGGATCCCTGCTCTGTCTCCGGGGCGGTTTGTCCAGGTTTTGAGTTGAATACCTTGCCTGTCGATTGTCAATGGCCATCGCCGAACAGCTCTGAGATACGGCTATCCCATCTGCCGCATAATGGAAGCCGGGGATTTTCCGCGTCGGACATGATGCTCAACAGTGTGCCCAGTGCCATCGATCTCAGCCAAAAGCGCATCTTGCTCACGGGGGGCAGCGGCTTTTTGGGCAAACATGTGCTGCAGCAGTTGCAAGTGCTGGGGGTGAAGCCGGAGCAGGTGCGGATCCCGCGCTCCCGCACCCACGACCTGCGCCGCTGGGAAGTCTGCCAAGAGGTGGTGCAGGGGCAAGATATCGTCATCCATTTGGCGGCCCACGTGGGCGGCATCGGCCTCAACCAGGCCAAGCCGGCGGAGCTTTTCTACGACAACCTGATCATGGGATCCCAGCTCATCCACGCCGCCTATCTAGCTGGGGTGGAGAAGTTTGTCTGCGTGGGCACCATCTGCGCCTATCCCAAGTTCACCCCCGTCCCCTTCAAGGAAGAAGATCTCTGGAACGGCTACCCGGAGGAGACCAACGCCCCCTACGGCATCGCCAAGAAAGCCCTGCTGGTGCAACTGCAGGCCTACCGGCAGCAATATGGCTTCAACGGCATCTACCTCCTGCCGGTGAACCTCTACGGCCCCATGGACAACTTCGATCCGGAAAGCTCCCACGTGATCCCGGCCTTGATCCGCAAGGTCCACGAGGCGCAGCAGCGGGGCCAGAACTACGTCGAGGTGTGGGGAGATGGCAGCCCCACCCGCGAGTTTTTCTACGCCGAAGATGCCGCCCGCGGCATTCTCCTGGCCACCCAGCTCTACAACAGCTCCGAGCCCCTGAACCTGGGCACCGGCGAGGAGATCTCCATCCGAGATCTGATTGCCCTCATCTGCGAGCTGATGGAGTTTCGGGGCGAGATCCGCTGGCAAACGGACAAGCCCAACGGCCAGCCGCGCCGCTGCCTGGACATCTCCAAGGCCCGCGAGAGGATTGGTTTTGTGGCCAAGGTGGGGCTGCGGGAGGGGCTGCAGCGCACCATCGATTGGTACCGCCGCCACGCGCCAGCCGGCTAGGCGACAACCTGGCTCTCCAGCCGTCCATCCTCCATGTGCAGCACCCGGTCGGCGATGTCGAGGATGCGGTTGTCGTGGGTCACCATCAGGATGGTGCAGCCCTGCTCCCGCGCCAACTTCTCCATCAGGGTCACCACCTCGCGGCCCGACTTGCTGTCCAGGGCTGCCGTCGGCTCATCCGCCAGCACCAATTTGGGGTGGCTGACCAGGGCCCGCGCGATGGCCACCCGCTGCTTCTGCCCACCCGAAAGTTGTTCGGGGTAGTAGTGGACGCGATCCTCGAGACCCACCGCCGCCAGCATCGCTTCCGCCCGCTCTTGGGCTTCCTGGGCGGAAAGGCCGTTGTGCAGCTCCAGAGCCATACGCACATTTTGGGCTGCCGTCAGGGAGCGCAGCAGGTTGTGGGCCTGGAAGATGTACCCCACCTGGCGGCGGATCTGGATGAGGGTGTTGGGCTGGGCGCCCCGCAGCTCCTGCCCCAACACCCGCAAGCTGCCCTCCTGCACCGAGCGCAAAGCCCCCAGGAGCGTGAGCAGCGTGGTCTTGCCGGAGCCGGAGGGGCCGGTCAACAACACGATCTCCCCCGGCTGCAGAACAAAGTTGATGTCAAAAAGCACTTGCTTGCGCAGGGATCCCTCGCCAAAGTAGTGGTTCACCCCTTCGGCTTTGACCACCGGCTCAACGGCATTTTGGGTGGAGGCGAGGGCGGCTTGATCGAGAAGGGAAGGCAGCATAGGGAGCTCAAAATCTCAAACAACTTGGGTTGACAACTTATCGTGGGCCATCATGGAAACTGCCGCGATTGAACCATCCAGAAACCTTTGGCCGGAGATCATTGAAAGGATCCCAGAAGTTTTGGGCAGTTGAGTTCAAGCCATTCAACAATCCATTTCCTCTCCCCCATGCAACGCCTTGCCAAAACTTTAGAAAATATCGGCGGGATCGGCTGCCCGCAGGCGCCGCACGGCAATAGCTCCTGAGATAAAGCACATACTCACCGCCAGGAGCAGCACCAGCACCGCCCGGCTGAAGGTCATGGCAATTGGCAGCAACGTGGCATTGGCCGTCAAATCGTAGAGCAAAACCGCCAGGGCAAAAGCGGGAATATATCCCAGACCGGCCAGCAAAATAGCTTCTTGAAACACCACCCCCAGCAAGTAAGTATCCGTGTAGCCCATGGCCTTAAGGGTGGCATATTCCGCCAGGTGATCCGACACATCGGTATAGAGGATCTGATAGACAATCACAATGCCGACGATGAAACCCATGGCCACCCCCAGGCCGAAAATAAAGCCGATGGCCGTGCCCTCCTCCCAGTAGCTTTGCTCCATATCGATAAACTCTGCCCGCGACAGCACCCGCACATCTTCCGGCAGCAAAGCCCGCATCTGCTGCACCAACGGCTGGGGATCCACCCCCGGCTGCAGTTGCACCACACCGATATCCACGAGGCCGCGCTCCCGCTGGGGAAAAATGCGCAGGAAGTTGAGGTCGCTGGTGAGGATGGTGCCGTCGGCGCCAAAGGTAGCCCCCATCTCAAACAGACCCCCCACCTGGACGCGGCGGTTCCCCACCTCGGTAAAGACCTCTCGACCGGACTCAAACCATTCCGGGATGGGGCCAAACTCGCTGCGGGAGCGGCGGTCGAAGAGCACCACGTCCGCCTTCTTGATCTCCTCCAACTTGTCGGGGGTCAGCTCCGGCAACTCCAGCAGGTCGGCAGAGGGATCCACCCCCACCACAAAGATGCTGCGGGTGCGGCGGGTCTGGGGGTTTTTCCAGAGGGCAAAGCCCACATAGACGGGCGAGATGGCCCGTACCCCCTCAAAGCCCAGTGCCTGGTACAGCCGCCGCTGGGAAAAGGTGTTCATGGCAATGAGGGCGTTGGACTGGGGGCTGACCAGGAAGATCTCCCCTTTGAGGGCGACGTGGAAGCGGATGGCGCTCTCCAGCAGGCTGTCTTGGAAGCCCAACTGCATAAACATAAGGATGCAGGCAAAGGCAATGCCCGCCAGGGCCACCAGCAGGCGGATCTTCTCCCGCGTCAACTGCAGCCAGGCCAACGGGATGCGGCGCCCGATAAACGCTACGCTGAACAGGCCGGACATCGTTCCCCCCCTACCCCTCGACCTCGATGGCCACATCCACTTGCAGGTTGGTCAGGCCAGCCACGCGGGCGCTGCTTTCCGGATCCAGGCGGATATACACCTCCACCACACGGGCATCCACATCGGCGGCGGGGTCGGTGTTGAGCACGTCTTTCTTGCCGATTTGCAGGCCCAGGCGCTCGACCCGGCCCTGCAACGTTTCTGGCAGCGCGCGGTTGCTGATGGTGGCCCGTTGTCCGGGCCGCACCCGCAGGATGTCGGTTTCGTAGACCTCCGCCACCACCATCATCTGGTCGGTGTTGCCCAGCTCGAGGATCCCTTTGTCGGCAGCGATAACTTCCCCAGGATGGGTGTGGATCTTGAGCACCTGGCCGGCCTGGGGGGCGCGGATGAGGGTGCGCTCCAGGCGGGCTTCTGCCAGCTCCAGGTTGCGGGCCAGGGATCCCAGTTGCACTTGCGCTTGGGCCCGCCTCAGCCCTGCTTCAGCGGCTTGCACCTGGGCTTGGGCGTTGCGCAGATCCCGCTCGCGGGCCAGGCGCAGTTGATCCAGAGTGGCCTCGGCAGCCCGCAAGTCCTCCTGCCGTTGCCGCACCAGCAGAGCCTTCTGGTCTAGCTCCTGCTGGGAGATAGCCCCCTCCTGCCACAGGGTCTGAAAGCGAGCCAGGTTGGCCTCAGCATCGGCCAGCTCCGCCCGAAGGCGCTCCACCACCGCCTCTTGGGATCGGATCTGCAACTGTTGCGGTTCGTCTAGACGGTTGAGGCGGGTGCGCGCCTCTTCAACTTGGGCTTGGCCAAAGCGGGTCTCGGCCTCTAGTCGGGCGCGGGCTTCTTGCAGTTGGGCAGCAGCATACTCCCGCTCCGCCAGGCGCTCGCCATAGTTTTCCAGTCGCGCCAGCACTTGGCCTGCCACCACGCGATCCCCTTCAGCCACCAACATCTCGCCCACCCGCTCCCCAGGGGGGCCGGCCACCTGCACCACTTCTCCTTCCGGCTCCAGGCGCCCCAGGGCGCCAATACGGGGGGGCAGCCGGATTTCCACTGTCGCCTCAGCATTTTCTGAGATGGACTGAGTGGCTGCCTGCCGACTCAGGCCCAGCCAGGCTAGGCTGGCACAGCCCAGCAGCGCAGCTCCCGCCGTCCACCAGAGCACCCGCCGATTCATTAGTTCCCCACTCGCTTTGGTTCCGTAGTTGGGCACCGCAAACGTGCAAACGGTTGCTGTGTCGCCAATTCTTTAATAAATGTAAATTTTGCGAGCTGAGGATGTCCAGGTTTTTCCTGGGTGCTTGCTTTTGTTTTTTTTCCTAAATCTGGGTTGATCTGTCGGCCTTCGGCAGCCCTCAGGGGCAAAAGCTACCTAGCCGTAGGAATTCCTGATATGATCTGCCCTGTTTGGTGCCTCTCTGCAGGTGCCGATTTTTTGGGTGTGGTGGCAAGGAGTGAGGTGGAGTTGCGATGGTGGAGACAATTGGAGGAGGGGATCCCGTCACGCCGTCGCCGGTTCATTCTCAGCCTTTGCTCCCGCATCGGGATCCCTTCAATCCCCTGCTTTCCACTTATCACTTTGTGGGCATCGGTGGGGTGGGGATGTCGGCTCTGGCCTACATTTTGGCCAAGCAGGGGTTTCGCGTTTCCGGCTCAGATATTGCCGCCAATGGCCGTACCCGTCGCCTGGAAGCCTTGGGGGTACGCTTTATTCAGGGCCACACTCTAGAGGGTTTGGCCGGGGATCCCCAGGTGGTCTATTCCAGCGCCATCCGCCCCAGCAACCCGGAATTGGCAGCGGCCCTAGACAAGGGACTAAAGGTTTGGCATCGAGCTGATTTACTGGCCGCCTTGTTTAACCATCGCCCCAGCATCGGCGTGGCGGGCACCCACGGCAAGACCACTACTAGCAGTATGATTGGCTACATGCTGCTGGCGGCGGGCTGGGATCCCACCTTGATTATCGGTGGGGAGATGGATGCCTGGGATGGCAACGCCCGTCTGGGCCAGGGGGAATATTGGGTGGCGGAGGTGGATGAGTCGGATGGATCCCTGGTGCGGCTTTACCCCAAGATTGGCGTGATCACCAACATCGAGCTGGATCACCCCGATCATTACGCCAATCTGGAGCAGGTAATCCGGGCCTTTCAGCAGTACGGGCAGCAGAGCCAAACCCTGGTGGCTTGCCTAGATTGCCCCAACGTGGCCACCCACCTGGCGGTGGACATTGGCTACAGCCTGGCCGGCCATCCCCAAGCCCAGTACCAGGCGCGCGAGATCGTCTGCGCCGCGGATTTTACCTCCGCCGAGATCTGGGAGAGGGGATCCCTCCTCGGCCAGCTCCGCCTGCAGGTGCTGGGATCCCACAACCTCAGCAACGCTTTGGCCGCCGTTGCCGTCGGGCGGCAGTTGGGCCTGGAGTTCCCCGTGATTGCCTCTGCTCTGGCCCAGTTTCGGGGGGTGCAGCGCCGCTTTGAAGCCAAGGGCGAGGTGGGCGGGGTCACCTTTATCGACGACTATGCCCACCATCCCAGCGAGGTTCGCGCCACGCTGCGGGCGGCCCATCTGCAGCAGCGGCGGGTGGTGGCGGTGTTTCAGCCTCATCGCCACAGCCGCTTGGCCGCCTTGTTCCAAGATTTTGCCCGCTGCTTCGAGAATGCAGATGTGGTGGTGATCGTGCCCACCTATGGGGCCGGAGAAGCGTCCCCTGAGGGCTCCGATAGCTTGCGGTTAGCCGTAGCGGTGGCGGAGCACCATCCCCAGGTGCGCTACGTGTCCTCTTTGCCGCAATTGCCGCAGGTGTTGGCCTCTGTTTTGCAGCCTGGAGATCTCGCTATTTTTTTGGGCGCAGGTGATCTCAATCAGCAGATAGCCGCTACGATGCGGGCCTATGCGGCTCGGGTGGGGGAACAGCCTCTGGCAGACTTGGGGGAGAAATTGCCGGGGCAAGCGGAGAATGGGATCGGGGAGATGGGGGCTTCTGAGGTATTGGCATCATGACTACAGCTCCCTGCGTGCCCAATACCTCCAGCGTTGCCCGACTCTCTGGACGGATGCAAGCGGCGATCCCGTTGGCCCCTCTGACCAGCTTCCGGGTGGGCGGCAAGGCGGAGTGGTATTGCGAGCCGCACAACAATCTGGAGCTGCAGCAATGTTTGGCCTGGGCGCGGGCGCAAGGGATCCCTGTCACCCTGTTGGGGGCGGGCAGCAACCTGCTCATCAGCGATGCTGGCCTGCCGGGGCTGGTGATCCACACCCGGCGTTTGCGCGGGATGCAACTGTTGGAGGGGGGGAGGATCTGGGCCGCTGCCGGAGAACCTTTGATTAACCTGGCGCGGGCAGCTGCCAAGCGGGGCTGGAGCGGCTTGGAATGGGCCATCGGGATCCCGGGCACACTGGGGGGAGCGGTGGTGATGAATGCCGGCGCCCACGGACGCGCCATGGCGGACGTGTTGGTGGAAGTGCAGATTTTGGATGAAGAGCAGGAGCCCTGCCGCTTAGAACCTGTCGATCTGCAATTTGGCTACCGCCGCTCTCGCCTGCAGGACTTGCCCTGGACGGTGACGGGGGCAACGCTGCAGTTACTCCCAGGCCGGGATCCGGCCCAGGTGCAGTGGGAAACCCAGCGCAACCTCAACCAGCGCCTCAGCTCTCAGCCCTACCATCTGCCCAGTTGTGGCAGCGTCTTTCGCAACCCCGAAACTTATCCTGCCGGCTGGTTAATTGAGCAGACCGGTCTAAAGGGCTACCGGATTGGTGGGGCCCAGATCTCCGAGCGCCATGCCAATTTCATCCTCAACTGTGGCCAGGCCAGCGCCAACGACATCTACCGTCTGATTTGCTTGGCCCAAGAAAAGGTTTATCAACGATGGTCGATACTTCTGGAGCCAGAAGTGCGCATCCTGGGATCTTTTGACGATCCTTTGATGAGCTAATTTGGCCTGCTCCGTTTGTTTCTTTGATGATTTGATGATTCTGGTCTTACACTGTTCTCACCAGTCCTTGATGGATCCTCGTTGATTATTTTGCGTCGGCTTATGAGTCAGGATATGGCTACTTTACGTCGTTTAATTCGACGGCTCAATCAGTCCCACACCACCGCAGAAGAACGCCGCTATTTGGTGGAGATCGGCAGTTTGGCTGCCTTGCTCAGCGGGGAAGAAGCGGCTGCCTTGGCTCAGGATCCCACACAGCTCAGCGCCGAGCAGCACTATCGCATTTGGGATTGGGTGCGTCGCTGGGAACGGGAACACCGCCACGAAGACCTGGACTGGGATCCTACTTCAGACCGGCACAACGACTAAAACTTGAAAGGACTCCGCCCGCTACGGGATCCCGGATAGGATCTTAGGACAGAAGCCATCTCCCCAGTCTTACGTCACATGGCTTTATGAAAACCCAGAGACAATGTCTGGCCCTGCACCTGGGAGAATGGCACGGCCTGTTTTGCGAGTATCGACCCACCGCCCACGGCTGGGAACTCGTGGGCCAAAAGCGCAGCCTCATCACCTTTGAGGCTTTGGATTTGGGTGCGATCCGCCAAACCAATGCCTACTATCCCCCGCAGGGATCCCCCACCCCAGCAAGCCGCCAGAGCTGGGTCTATGAGGATTTCTCGCCCGGCTTGCGCTTTTTCCCCGATGGCTCCTTTTCCAACGGGCGGCTGCAACTGGCGCCGTTTGGCGATTTTGCCGTCGAGCAGGGCTTCCTCTGGGGGGATCGCAAGGCGCGGCTGGTGCAACAGTGGGACGCCCAGGGCCGCTTGGTGGGGGTGACCGTCATCTTGGAGCGGCGCGGCCAAGCGCTGGATCTTGCTGCCGACTTTCCCTCACTTACCAAAGCGCAACTGGGCCTGGCCCTGCAAGGGCGATGGCGGGGGATCGCCCAGAGCTTTTCTGCAGTTGATAGCCTGCCCAGCGAAACTGAAGTTCAGTTTTGGGGGGAAGAGGAAACAGGGATCCGGGCTCCCTTGCCGGGGGGGCTGTGGATGGGCGGGCCGGATCCCTTGCCCATCCCCACCCTGCATCGGGATCGCCGCTTTTCCGTCAGCCTAGGCTGGTTTCCGGAAGGGCCGGAAGGCCGCCACCTGCTGCGCCTGGTGCGGGACTACGACGAGGGCGGCGCCTGGCAACGGGTTACGCTGATCCGGCTGGAACGGGATCCTGGGTGAGAAAGGCGCAAACCTGGGCAAACACCGTCTCCCGCTCACAGTCCAACGTGAGAATGTGGTCGGAGTGCTCCAGCCAATGCAGGCTCTTCTGGGCGGATCCCAGTTCTTGATAAAGCCACGCTGCTTGTTCAGGATCCACCACCGTATCTTGGCGCGGCTGCAGGATGAGGGTGGGAACTTGGATGCTGGCTACTTCCCCCCTGACCCGCTCGATAAGCTCAAGAGCGCTGCGCACTGCCGTCAGATGGAAGCTGTGAAAATAGGCCACTTTTTCTGCCAGCGCGCGGACATCGCCATCCCGAATCGGCAGGCGGAAGCGAGGGACATCTTCCAAGAGCCAGCCCAGGCTGTTGAGGTACTGCTCTGGGCGAAAGAGATAGTACCAGTGGTGGCGAATGGCAAAAAACGGCGCCAGCAGCACCAATTTGTGGACAGGATGGGCAAAGGCCAGGTGCAACGCCAGCAGGCAGCCGGTGGAAAACCCCAACAGCGAAACACGCGGGTACTCCTGCCGCAGGGCTAGGTAATGTTCCAAAACCCGCCCGTACCAGTCGGTCCAGCGGGAAGGGGGCATGCGGGGTGCTGGACGCTCGTGGCCAGGGTAGTTAAACCCCTGCACCGTCAGGCCGGCTGCCAGCAGCCGCTCCGCCAGCCACTGCAACTCGTAGACACCACCCCCTAACCCATGGAGCAGCAGGCAGGCATGATCCCTTGATCCCCGCCACAGAAAAGGCTCGTTGCTCAGCATCAAAACCTCGCCTCAAGACTTGACCCAGGTCAGGACAGGATCCCTTTTTAACCCAGAGCAATATCCAGCAGCAGCATCACCACAAACCCACTGAGAACGCCAAAGGTGCCCTCCCGCTCCAGCCCCTGCCGGTGCGACTCAGGGATGATCTCATCTGAGATCACAAACAACATTGCCCCGGCGGCAAAGGCCATGCCCCAGGGCAACAAGGACTGCGCCAGAGAAACCACTGTCGCTCCCAGGATGCCGCCGATGGGCTCCACCAGCCCGGTCAGCAGGGCAATGGCAAAAGCAAATAGCCGCGAGTACCCCTGGCCTGCCAGCGACAAGGCCACCACCAGCCCTTCCGGCATGTTCTGCAGGCCGATCCCCAGTGCCAGCACCAGCCCATCGCCGACTTGGCCGGTGGCAAACCCCACCCCCACTGCCAGGCCTTCTGGGAAGTTGTGCAGGGCAATGGCGATGATAAAAAGCCAGATCCGCTTTAGATGGGCGCGGTTCTCCCCTTCGATCCCTTTAAAGAAGTGCTCGTGGGGAAGAAACTGGTGGGCACTCTCCAGGAAGATTGCCCCCAGCAACAGGCCCGCCACCATCACCACGGCCGCCCCCAACTGGGAATATCCCAGTGCCAGCGCCGCCTCGGTGCCCGGCACCAGCAGCGAAAACGAGGTGGCGGCCAACATCACCCCACCCCCAAACCCCAGCAGGATCCCTTGCACCCTCTCCGAGAGCGAGGGGAGAAACAGCGCCGGCAAAGCCCCCAGCCCCGTTGCTAATCCGGCCACAAAGCTGGCCAGGGATCCC
>NZ_JANSJI010000315.1:0-3386 GCF_047462475.1 Synechococcus sp. H55.11 | reverse complement strand
AAGTAATCTCCCGCCGACTTATCGTAGGTGTAGCGGGCCAGGCCAGGGGGCAGTCGTAGGCGTACCGGTTGTGGCAGTTCTCCGGCTTGGGCCTGGAGAGCCTCTATGTCAAAAAGATGCAGAACCGGCAGGGATGCTCTGCCCCCTACTGCCAGGGCGAAAAGCATTGCCCAGCCGACGATGCAAAGCTGTAGAACGCGCCGATGGATCAAAGCCGACTTCTACCTATCTCCCTACCAGGTTAGTGGCTCGGCGGGCAGGCGTCGATTTTCAACTGCGAAGTCTGCATCACGATCCCCCACGACACCCCACCCTAGGCGTGCTGGAACTTCAACCTGAGGCAGGACGGAGCTTTGCTTGCTACATCGGAAGTCCGCCTGGGGATCCCCATGTTTGGGCAGGATATCCATTAGCATGAGTTCCAGGGGCTGGCCAAACGGGACGCGAGGAACCGCGCGAAGTGGCAAAATCGGACTGCCGGGCGCCGGGTTGTGGGGAGAGCCCCAACAAAATCGCAGGTGAGGTCGCAAACCATGGCACCGACTTGGCAGACAGATGGGCACACTTGGTTTCTTCTGCCCGCTCAACCCCGTGCCGTAATTCACTTTCTGGGCGGAGCGTTTGTGGGAGCTGCCCCGCAAGTGTTCTACAGCCGCCTGCTCGAAGAACTGGCCCGCATGGGCATGGCCATTGTGGCTACCCCCTACAGCACCGATATCGATCACGCTCAACTGGCTCTCAATGCAGCCCAATCTTTGCACAGAAGCCTGCAAAGCAAAAATTTGCTAGGTCTACCCCTGTTTGGCTTGGGCCATAGCCTGGGCTGTAAGTTGCAGATCCTCTCTTGTCTGGCCATGGGATCCCAGCGGCGAGGCAATATTTTCCTGGCCTACAGCAACGCCGGGCTGGATCGGGCTCTGCCCTTGCTGCGGCTGTTGGCTCAAGCTTGGCCTCAACAACAACTGTCCGATCTGTGGCGGATGTGGATGGGATCCTCTTCGCCGCCTGTGAACCTGTGGTTGGAGTTCGAGCCTTCTCCGGCAGAAACCAATCGCTTAATCGAGGAGCAGTATCCGGTCAGCAACAACCTGCTCGTGGAATTTCGCCACGATGATATCGACGATGTTCCTCTGCTTTACCAACAGCTTTGCCGCAAGTATCGAAGTTACACAGAATGGCAACACTTGGAAGGGGATCACCTAACTCCGCTGGGTTTTAGCTACCCTTTCCCAGTTGGGGAAGAATTCAGCCCCATCGATGCTTTTGGACAGTTGATTTACCAAAGCTGGCTGGCCCCCAACCACCAGATGATCCGCAGCATTCAAGCCTGGCTATCCACCCACCTCGCCTAGTCAAGCCAGCTCAGATCGGAAAGCAGATCCAGATCTTGAGAGTGGGAAAAGGAGGAGTGCGCCTGGAGATGAAACAACATCTGTAGGGTGTCGCTCATGAGAAAGTAACAGGTCAAGACGCCACCGGCAGCCACGGCCACCAGTGTCCCGGCCAACATGCGCGAGAACTCCTGACTCTGAAAAGCCTGCTCCATCAGGCGCAGGGCCCAGAATCCCAACAGGACAACAATAGCAAGGATGATCAACATATCGTAATCTATCGTAACAAGTCTGCTGCCCAACGGCCATTGGCAAAGTTGAATAAGAATATAAAGAACCTGGTTGCCCCTCATGCTCGATGACTCGGCGTCGGTGTGCAGAAGTGCCTGGATCTGTAGTCCTTTCCGGTTGGCCTTGTTGCGGGCCATGAGCACAAAAGGGATCCCGCCGGCGAGATCGCAGATCACCGACCGGTATCGTCTGGCTCCTCTGGGCCGGCAGTTGCTGCAAGATCTGGAGAGGAGTGAAGCGAGGATCTCCGCAAGCTGGGCAGAACAGGCTGACCTGCTGGCGACTGCTCTCCTGAGGATCCCCTACACTGGAGCTAATTTTCGATGGTCGCCCTGGAGGTGAGATGTGTTACGGCCAAAGTTGAGGCGTGTGCCCGGATCCCTGGCACTTCAACGTTCTCTTCAAGCTTCTTTGCAACAGCGCAGCCGGGCGATCAACCGTCGCCGCACACTGCTCTACCGCAGAACTCGCTTGCTCCACCGACGCAACTTGCCCCTTTACCTGCGCAACTTGCTGTTGCAGTACCGCACCAGCTTTATCTACAACCTCAAAGCTAGGCCCGTGATCAGAACTCGCTAGAGAATGTCGAGCTATCTTTTCACTCTCAGCGCAATAGTCTTCACAGCGCGAAAAATAGGCAGATGGCGATGGACATCGCCCTACCGGAAAAGCCTGGATTTATAGTCAAAAATTGTTCTCTGTAAGCCTTATCTCCCCCTTCCTTCTAAGAGAGAGGCTGGGCTCCCTCCGAGAGAAAAGAGTTGGAAGTGGGAGCCAAGCTAAGGCTACCGAATTGTGAAGCGGCCAATTCCTATCTTCTCGCCGTTGACCTGAACCTCGACACGGTAGCGCCCGGTGTAGGGTTGGCTGAAGCTGAGAAAGCCTTGCACCGTGTCGGCCAAGGGATCCCAGGGAAAATCAAACTTGCGGATCAGTTGCTCGCCCCCGGCTTCTCCGCCCTCGTAGTACCAAAGCATCTCCACCTGGGCGTTGGCAGGGAGGCTGCCCACCGGCAAAATGGCCCAGACTAGGGTATCGGTGGTCTTGAACTCGGTTGTGGCCTCGCCAGGGCTGCCGTCCCCCCGACCTCGGTGCAGGCTGATCACGCTTGTCCCCGCCTCGTTTGGGGCCTTCTGGCTGTAGGCGCGGGCATCCGCTTGCGCTTCCTGACCGAGACGATCCAGCTCGGCCAGCAAATCTTCCTGCTGCTTCAGGGCATCGGTTGCTTCCTGCAGCCAGCGGGCGATCTGCCGCTCTGCGGTTGGGGCTTCTGGAGCTGGAGAAGAAGGCTTTCGGGCGACCCCCGTAAGGTTTTGGATGGGAAAGCCCCGAGCCGTCCCCACCTCGCTGCCCAGCAAGTTGAGCCAGCGACTCCGGATTTCGGGTGTCATCTCTGGCTTGGTGGCGTAGGCAATGCGCACAGGGCCGTCTGGGCCTTGGGTGATGCGGCCAATCTCATGCTCTTGGATCCCGGCAGCCTGCCCACGACAGCCGGCGCTACGGAACTCGTAGAGAACATCTTCTTCGCCCTCCCGGTGAAACTCCCACGTCGTTTGGGGGCAGTATTCTAAGAGATTATTCCGCATATTGTTTGCCAGGAAGCGGGGCGATTTTGGTACCTGAACGTTCATGACGGAGAGCATTTCACTCCAAGAGGACAAGCTCTCTCCAGGCCGTGTAAGAAGGGTTAGAGTAAGCCCTTCCAGGACTTGATGATCGGCGAAAACCCACTCCCCCAATCCTTCAATGAGGACATTTCCTGAG
>NZ_JANSJI010000314.1:0-3402 GCF_047462475.1 Synechococcus sp. H55.11 | reverse complement strand
AGCGGTCGGAGTCGGGTAGTTTACGGTGCCTATTTCAGGTAGTATTGCTGGGTGTGGGTTTTCTGAGTTTAGAAATAGACCGCGACCTCAACGCAGTGGAAAGCCTGGCGTGGAGTTTCCTGTTGCGGGGTTGGGAGCCGGCCAGTCAGGAAACGCGGAAGCAGGAAGTAAAGCGGCAACGCTGCAGAGGCTGAGGACTCTATTCTGCGGGGCGGGGTGGGGATGCTTTGTTACCGTTTCGTGAACCTTTCGGAGCGGACATGAGGACTTTTCCTTCTCCAGAGGTACTCCGTCGGCTGCCGGCTGGGGCTGCTGATGGGGCTATTATTCTGGGCACGTTGGTTCTCCTGGCCTTGGTGGCGCAGGTGGGGACGGGGGCTTTTGAGCAGTTTCAGCCGCCGGCGCTGGTGCCCCGAGTCGACCTGGATCCGCGCAACCTGCCCTACTACGCCGCCCGCTCCACCTTGCGCATGTTCATCGCCCTCTTCTTTTCCACCCTTTTTACCCTGATCTACGGGTATATCGCCGCCAAAAGCCGCTGGGCGGAGCGAATTTTGATCCCCCTGTTGGATATCTTGCAATCGGTGCCGGTGTTGGGGTTTCTCTCCATTACCGTTACCGGCTTTATCGCGCTTTTTCCCGGCAGCCTGCTGGGTCTGGAGGCGGCTTCTATCTTCGCCATCTTCACCAGCCAGGTTTGGAACATGACTTTTTCCTTTTACCAATCCTTGCGCACCCTGCCGCAGGAGCTGGTGGAAGCGGCTACCCTCTACCGCTTGTCGGGCTGGCAGCGCTTCGTCCAGTTGGAAGTGCCGGCAGCGATGGTGGGCCTCATCTGGAACGCCATGATGAGTTTTGGCGGGGGATGGTTCTTTGTGGCCGCCAGCGAGGCCATCAGCGTGCTTAACCAGGAGTACACCCTGCCCGGCCTGGGATCCTATGTGGAAGCCGCCGTTCAAGCAGAGGATCTGCCCAAGTTGGGCTGGGCGCTTTTGACCATGGCGGTGGTGATCCTGCTGGTGGATCAGCTCTTCTGGCGGCCTCTGGTGGCCTGGTCGGATAAGTTTCGCCTGGAGCAGAGCGCCAGTGCGGCTGCCCCGGAGTCGTGGCTGTATGATCTGCTGACCGCAGCGCGGATCCCGCGGTTGCTGGGCAATTGGCTGGCTCCCTTCCGAGAATTGGCGGATCGGCTGTTGTCCTATTTAACTCGCCCGCGCTGGGGGGATCCACCCAATCCCGAGGCGGAGCGACGCCGCGAGCGGCTGTTGACTCAGCTCTCTTGGCTGGCCATTGGCGGGATCGGGATTTGGATTGTTCATTTTGTGTCCACCACCGTGGGTTTCGGGGAGGTGCTGCTGACCTTTGGGCTGGGGATCCTCACCCTGCTGCGGGTCAGCGTGCTGTTGGTTTTCGCCACCGTGATCTGGACGCCGATCGGAGTGGCCATCGGCTTTAATCCACGCCTGGCAAAGTTGCTGCAGCCGGTGGTGCAATTTCTGGCAGCTTTTCCGGCCAATTTCCTCTTTCCATTTGCCACGCTGTTTTTCATCCGCACCCAAATTAGCATTGAGTGGGGCAGCATTTTGCTGATGTCGTTGGGAGCGCAGTGGTACATTCTCTTTAACTCCATTGCCGGCGCCCAGAGCATTCCCACAGATTTGCGCGAGATGGCCGTGGATGTGGGCTTGCGGGGATGGCAGCTCTGGCAAAAGCTGATTATTCCGGGGATCTTTTCTGCCTGGGTTACCGGGGGGATCACGGCCAGCGGCGGCGCTTGGAACGCTAGCATTGTCTCGGAGATCGTGGCCTGGGGATCCACCACTCTCAAGGCTACGGGATTGGGCACCTATATCGCTGAGGCAACGGCGGTGGGAGATTGGCCCCGCATTACTTTGGGCATTGGCATGATGAGCTTGTTTGTGGTGGGCATCAATCGCCTTTTCTGGCGGCGGTTGTATCAATTGGCAGAAGAAAAATATCACCTTTAATCTTTGAGGCTATCTGATATGAGTTCTGCAGCTTCTCCGGTTCTGATCGAAGTTGAGAGGGTCTACAAGCGCTTTCCTTTGCCGGAGGGCAAGGGCGAGTTTACGGTTTTAAGCCAGATAGATTTGCAAGTGCGGGCAGGGGAAGTTTTGGCTTTGTTGGGCCGCAGCGGCAGCGGCAAAAGCACCCTGCTGCGCATCATGGCGGGCCTGATCCCGCCTAGCGAAGGGCGAGTGTTGAGCAATGGACGTCCTCTGCGGGGCCCCAACCCGGATGTGGCCATGGTGTTTCAGAGTTTTGCTCTCTTGCCCTGGCTGACGGTGCAGGAAAATGTGGAGCTGGGGCTGCAGGCTCAAGGGATCCCGCGCGAGATCCGGCGGCAAAGGGCCCTCAAGGCCATCGACCTGGTGGGCCTGGATGGGTTCGAGAACGCCTACCCCAAGGAACTCTCGGGGGGCATGAAGCAGCGGGTGGGCTTTGCCCGCGCCTTTGTTCTAGAGCCCAAG
Source organism: Synechococcus sp. H55.11 (assembly GCF_047462475.1). Taxonomy (NCBI): domain Bacteria; kingdom Bacillati; phylum Cyanobacteriota; class Cyanophyceae; order Synechococcales; family Synechococcaceae; genus Synechococcus; species Synechococcus sp. H55.11. The sequence goes on along the minus strand of NZ_JANSJI010000314.1, from coordinate 910 downwards.
GTGCTGTTTATGGACGAGCCCTTCAGCGCTCTGGACGTGCTGACGGCGGAGAACCTGCGGGGGGAGATCGACGAGCTCTGGAACACCCAGGCCTTCCCTTCCCAGAGCATTCTCATCGTTACCCACAACATCGAAGAGGCCGTGTTTTTGGCGGATCGGGTGGTGATCCTGGGATCCAAGCCGGGGCGGATCCGGGGAGAGGTGAAAATCGACCTGCCGCGGCCCCACGAACGTACGGATCCCCGCTTCAAGTCCCTGGTCGACTACATCTACGAGATCATGACCAATCCGGAGATCCCGGTAACCGGCGAGGTGGCTGCCCCCACTTCGGTAAGCAGTAGGGCAACTTCTCCCTACGCGCTGCCCCTGCCCCATGCGCGGGTGGGCGGAATCAGTGGTTTGCTGGAGCTGATTGTGGAATGGCCGCAGGCACGGGTAGAGATTGCCGAGCTGGCCGAGCGGCTGCAACTGGCGGTGGATGACTTGCTGCCGATTTTGGATGCGGCGGTGCTGTTGGGCTTTGCCGAGGTAAGCGGCAGGGTGGTACAACTGACCGAGATCGGCCAAGACTTTGCCAACACCACCATCTTGCGCAGCAAGGATCTCTTCCGACAGCAGCTTTTGGCACGGGTGCCGGTCTTCAAGAGCATCCTGCAGACGCTGGAAGAAAAAAACAGCCGCTCCATGCGGGCGGACTTCTTCTTGGATCTCTGGGACGAACATTTTCCCCACGAGGAAGCTGAGCGGCAGTTTGCTACAGCCGTTGACTGGGGGCGCTATGCGGAGCTCTTTGAGTACGATGCCTCGGAAGAGCGGCTGTATCTCCCGGATCCCAGCGAAAGCTCCGCCGCTTCTGAGCCTGTCGGCCTTGATTCCCGTTCTGGCTAGGGCCAGCTTGGCTTTGCCTTTT
>NZ_JANSJI010000313.1:48649-51407 GCF_047462475.1 Synechococcus sp. H55.11 | reverse complement strand
CATCCCGCCCCATGGGAGAGGGGGCTGGGGGGTGAGGGCCATCCCGCCCCATGGGAGAGGCCAGGATTTCCGCATATTGCATACGGCGGGAAATGACTCGCCGCTGGCCATTGCGATCAGTCCGCCCATCCTGGATAGCGTGCTCCAGGTACACCAAAACCCGCGGCGTCTCGGTGGGATCCCTTTCATCGACAAGGACGGATCCCTGTCTAAGTAAGTCTCTGTATCGTTCCAGAATAAGATCGATGGTGGCTTCCAGAAGAGGGTGGCCAGGGCAGACAAACTCTGCCAAAGGTTTTCCGGGAACGCTAACTAGGCTTTTATCAAAGGTAATCCGTTCGTATTTTCTGAGAATAGGCGCGCCCAAGCCAATCTGGCGATCCCGATTGCGAATGTCTGCCGGCACGTGGGTAATTTCGTAGCGTTTGGATTCTCGCTTTTGCACAGTGCCCCCTAAGTGTTGAAAGGCCTCTAGGAAAAAGGAAGCAATAAAATGAGGCTGGAGCTTCCGGGCTTCAGCTCGCTGCATCTCTAATCGAATCTGTTGCACCTTGGTGATGTCCATGGAGTCGTGGGCCAGAGCCCGTTCCTCCAGGAGCTTTCTCAGCCGTTCTCGATCTAGGTAATCTGCCACCTTCTGGTTTAGCCGAGCTCTCACCTCTGGATCATCACCATAGCGAATGGCCTCAATGAGCAGCTCTCGCAATTCCTTCCCATCAATAGCCTTGCCCAGCACGTCAAAGACCTTGCCCCCTAGGGCTTTTTGCTCGCTCTCCAGCTTCTTCAATAAAGCCAGGTAGACATCCCCCTCGCGAGTTTCTGCAGCCACCAAATTCCATAGGTGGCAGACTTCAGTTTGCCCAATGCGGTGGATTCGCCCAAACCGTTGCTCCAAGCGATTGGGATTCCAGGGCAAGTCGTAGTTAACCATTAGATGGGCTCGCTGCAGGTTGATCCCCTCCCCGGCGGCGTCGGTGGCAATCAAGATTTGCACAGCCGGATCCTGCTTAAAAACCTCTTCAGCCTTCTTGCGCTCCTCCCGACCCATGCTGCCGTGAAGAGTAACCACTGCTTCTGACTGCCCCAGCAGAGTTCTCACGCGGTCGGCCAGGTACTCAAGGGTATCCCGGTGTTCGGTGAAGATCACCAGCTTGCGCCGATGTCCACCGGCGTCGAACATTTCCCCTTGATTTTGCAACAGCTTGGACAATTCTTCCCACTTGCGATCCTGACCACTGCGTCGCACCCGTTCAGCCAGCTTTTCTAGATCCTGAAGCCGCTGAATCTCTGCCTTAAGCTGGACAATGGTGCGAGCGGCAGTTGCTTGATCTACCAACTCTTCTTCTTGTTTTTCCAGCTCGTCAGCGGTGTAGTCTTCAAAGTCTTCCTCCCAACCTTCCGCATCAAGCGGGGGAATAGTGACAGTAATATTTCTCGTTCCTCGACTCCGTAATTGTTCTTCCCTGATCCGCTGCTCCAGCCTCTGTCGCCGTCGCCGCAAGGATTGGTAAATCGCTTCTGGAGAAGAGGCTAGCCGACGCTGTAGGATGGTCAGGGCAAAACCAACAGTTCTCTTGCGACCATCGTTGTCCAAGGCATCTACATTGTTAAACTCTTCTCGTACGTAATCGGTAACTTCCTGATAAAGCTTAGCTTCCAGATCAGATAAGGCATACTGGACGGTGTAAGCCCTTCGCTCTGGAAAAAGCGGCTTGCCGTCAAACTTAACCAAGTCTTCTTTCACCAATCGCCGCATGAGATCCGAGACGTCGCAGGTGTGAGCTCCATCTCGAAATTTTCCCTCAAAGCGATCTTCGTCCAACAAGGCCAAAAAAAGCTGAAAGTCTGCTTCTTTGCCATTGTGGGGAGTGGCTGTCATCAGCAAAAAGTGGCGCGTTAGCTGAGAGAGCAATTTACCCAGCTTGTAGCGCTTGGTTTCTTTGATTTCTCCGCCAAAGAAGGATGCCGAAAGTTTGTGGGCCTCATCGACAACGACCAAGTCCCAATCAGCTTGCTTAAGTTTATATTGTAGGGCTTCATCTCGGCTAAGCTTATCTAGCCGGGCAATGAGCAGCGGAATCTCCTGAAATGGATTCCCTGTTCGAGCTGCTTCAAGACGATCGTTGGTCAAAATTTCAAAGGGCAAATGGAACTTTTGCACCATCTCCTCTTGCCACTGCAGGGTCAGACTGCCGGGGCAGACAATGAGACAGCGGTGCAGGTCACCGCGAATCAGCAGCTCCCGAATCAACAGCCCTGCCATGATGGTTTTGCCAGCCCCTGGATCGTCGGCCAGCAAAAACCGCAGCGGCTGCCGCGGCAGCATTTCCTCGTAGACGGCACTGATTTGATGGGGCAGAGGCTCTACCAGAGAGGTGTGGACAGCTAGGAGGGGATCGAAAAGATGAGCCAGCCGAATGCGATGCGCTTCGGAAACCAACCGGAAGAGAGCACCCTCTCCCTCGAAGTTGCAAAGGGATCCCTCCTGAACAACTTCCAAAGTTGGCTCTTGGTTGCGAAACAGCAGCTCTGCGTGGGGCTGCCCCTGGATGTCTTTGTAGATGACCTCGATGGCACTGCTGCCGTGCCATTTCACGTTGACGATGACAACGGCTTGGTTTGGCAGGATCCCTCTGACCCTTGCACCGGGGTTGAGATCTTCCAGTCGAGCCATAGACTGCAGGCTTCTAGAACTGCTGGCAGAAGCTTGTTCCAACTCCCCACTGCTATGTTGCCCTCACCCCCAGCCCCTCTCCCA
>NZ_JANSJI010000313.1:32872-48549 GCF_047462475.1 Synechococcus sp. H55.11 | reverse complement strand
CCCAGCCCCTCTCCCACCAGGGAGAGAGGAGTGTCCTCATGTCAGGGATCCCTGTGGGCAGACAGAATGGCCTGGGCGGCCAGGTGACCGGAGAGGGTAGCCCCTTCCATGCTGTCGATGTAGTCTTGGGCGGTGTAGCTGCCGGCAAAGAAGAAGTTGGGCACAGGGGTCTTCTGCTGCGGGCGATAGGGATCCATGCCCGGCGCCTCTCGATAGAGGGAGTGGGCCAGCTTGACCACGCTGTACCAGGTCAGGTTCAGTTGCCGCGACGAGGGGAAGAGCTCGTGCACTTGGTGCAGCACGTGCTGGGCAATCTGCTCGTTGGGCATGGAGATGAAGGGATCCCCCGGCGTGAGCACGCATTGCAGCAGGGATCCCTGGCCGGGCTTGTAGTAATCGGCGGGGCTGGTGAGGGCCAGGTCGGCGAAGCAGGAGAAATCGGCATCGGCGGTGTAGAGGAGGTTGTCGATGCCAAGCGGCTGCGGGTGGTCGGCGGCGCGTCTGGCCCGGCCCTTCAGCTCCGTCACCCAGCCATCGAAGCGCAATTGCACCGTTGCCACAGGTACGGATTCCAGCTTGTAGAGGTTGTCGAACTGGGGCCACTGCCGCCACACCTGTGGGATCAGCCGTTTGGCCCCTTCCACCGCCGTTGCACACACATACACATCTGCTTCCACCCGCTCGCCATTGGCCAAGACCAGGCCGGTTACCGCGTGGGGAGGAGAGTCGCTGACTTCGATGCGGCTGACTCCCCGGCGGGTATGAACCTGGCCGCCGCGGGCTTGCAGGTAGCGGACGATGGGCTGGGTGAGGTAATTGTCCGGGGATCCCTTGAGGAGGTTGAGCTTGGAGGCATCTGTTTTGCTGGCAAACATCTGAAAAATGGTCAGCATACAGCGGGCGGAAATCTGCTCCGTATCAATGAAGCCCAGGGCATAGGCAATCGGGTTCCACATCCGCTTCAGGCTGGCCTCGGATCCGCCGTGGCGGCGGAACCAATCGGCAAAGCTCATCCGATCCAAGGCGCGAATCTGCCGCATTGCTCCTTCGTAATCCAGCAGGCCACGAATCAGAGGGCTGGTGCCCAGTGCCAGGGCGTTGCGCAGTTTATCGGCCCAGGAGAGCTGCTCTGTCGTGAAGAAGGCCTTGAGGCCGTTGAAGGGCGCTCCCAGGGGAAAGCGAAAATCAAGGCTGCCCGTATGCCCGCCGCGGTTGACAAAGGTGTGGAGGTGCTGCTTGGGCAACAGGTTCTCGTAGGCCCCCACCTTTTTCATCAGGGCAAACAAGTTGCTGTAGTTGCAGAAAAAAACATGGAGGCCCATCTCGATGTGGTTGCCCTCGGCATCCTGCCAGGAGCCCACCTTGCCGCCCACAAAGGGCCGCGCCTCGTAGATCTGCACCTGGTGCCCCGCTTCCGCCAAATCGACCCCCGTGACCAAGCCGGCCAACCCTGCTCCGATAATGGCTACCCGCATCGTGATCCCCTCAACTGAGCCCCGCCAAGGGCTGACGCAACTGCAAAGAAAGATGAACTCCTCTCATTCTGGAACAGGGATCCCTGGCTTGACAAACGACCGCAAAACTTGCCATCATAAACTTCCTGATGCGGATGTAGCTCAGTGGTAGAGCTTCTCGTTGCCAACGAGACGGTCGCGCGTTCGAATCGCGTCATCCGCTTTTTGGGCCCTCACCCCCGTCCCCTCTCCCGGAGGGAGAGGGGAGTTGTTAGCGCTTGTAGAAGGTCTCCAGGCTGTGGCGGTCGCCCACAAAGCGCCAGTGCCAGGGTTCGTAACTCACCCCCTGTGGGTTGCCGCGGGGAAAGGACAGCTCAAAGCCAAAACGAGCGGCATTCTTCTCCAGCCACCGGAAGGCAGGGGTGGTCTCAAAGGCTTCTTGCGTGTCCCATTGGGGAAACCGGGCATCGCCAATGTCGATGGCATAGCCCGTGTGATGCTCGCTGTAGCCGGGGGGAGCGCTGAGCGCCGCCCGTTCTTCCGGTCGCAAAGCCCGCGATTGGGCCAGTTGAAAAAACAAAAACTCCTGCTCCGCTATCGAGCGAAACCCAGAGATAGGGACGAGGCGGATCCCGTCGGCTTGGGCTGCTGCGCTCATGCGCAGGTAGCTCTCGGCAGCCGTCTGGCGCAGGCGCACCTCTCGACCGTGGTAGCTGCCCACCACCCGTAGGCTATCTGCGGGGGCCTCGGCATAGGCATAGTGCCCCAGCAGCGAGACCCGTCCATTCTGCTCAGTTGGCTGCGCCAGAGGGGGCTGACTGGCTTCTTCCAGAACTGGGGGATCTGCTGCTTGCCGGGATCCGGGTAACTGATCTATCCCCCAACCCGCCAAGAGCACCAACCCAACCAACACCAGCCCCAAGCCCAGGCGCAACCTCAAGGTAGCCGCCGAACCTTGCGCTTTTTCCACCGAAGTGGACTGGCGACGCGCAACCGGAATGTCGTCGTTCATGCGCAAGGGCCGGGCTCTCAGAGAAGAACCGAAAAGATTTTACAGGCCCAAGTCCGCCAAGATATCGCGGGCATGGGTTTCGGTGTTGATGTTCTGATAGACCTTGGCAATTTTGCCCTCGCCATCAATGACGTAGGTCACCCGCTTGGCGTAACCGCCCCCATCCACATCGTAGGCGCGGGCGATCACCCCACTGGTATCGACCAGTAGAGGGAAGGGCAAGTTGTACTTTTCGGCAAACTTTTGGTGAGAGGCCTGGTCGTCCATGCTCACCCCCAACACCACCACGTCTTTGCTCTGGTAATCGGCGTAGGTGTCGCGGAACCCGCAGGCCTCTTTGGTGCAGCCGGGGGTGTCGTCTTTGGGGTAAAAGTAGAGGACAACGGTTTTCCCGGTAAAATCGGCCAGAGAAACTTGGTTGCCGTGGGTGTCGGTGGTGTTGAACCCTGGAGCAATGGTGCCAACAGCGAGAACCATAGACAGGTGACCTGAAGAGTGCGAAAAAGAAGGCTGCCCCCAGCATTTTCTTCAGCCCTGGTCGTCTCTGTCAAGCGGTTGCCGGCTCTGACCCGGCTGCCCGTTGCAACTCGACCACCAGCTCTTGGAGCTCCGCCGCCAGCCTAGAAGGCAGCCGTCGCCCCAGGATCTCCGCCAGCGACCGGTAGTACCACAGGGATCCCTCTTTGCCGCCGGAGAAGCGCTCCCAGAGCCGATCGCCCAGTTGGCGAAAGTCTCGCAGGATGCAGCGGACGTTGTGCAGCTTGTCGGCGGCGGCCACCAGCAAGACCGAGGCATCTGCGCTTTCCAAGTGCTTGAGATAGGCCACTTTGCGCTCTTTCCAGTTTTCTTTGGGCTCGCCCAGGGAGCTATCGCTGTCGGTGTCTGTGCATCCCAGAATGATCTGCAGCACCCGTTCTCCAAAGTGCTCCCGCAACTCCCGTTCGATCTGGGCCCGCGGCTCGCCGCTGTAGCGGGGGCCATCCTCCAGGCTGTCGTGGAGCAGGGCGGCAATGGCCTCATCTTCGTCGGCGCCGTGCTCCAGGGCGATGGACGCCACCGCCAGCAGGTGGCTGAGGTAGGGGATCCCTGTTCCCTTGCGGGTTTGAGCAGCGTGCCAGCGGTGGGCGTAGCGCATGGCCTCGGCAAACCGCGGCGTCAACTGGGTGGACATGGGTATCTCTCCATCGAGGTTGGAAGTTGAGGGGATGGGTCAGGAATGGTCTGCTGTTGGTTGTTGATTTGATTATGGGGGCAACTGGCCGGAACCGCAGGGGTTCAGCCGCTGGCCGCCGTCTGTTTTGCCGGTAGGGGCACCGGGATCCCTGTCCCTTGCCAGGCACAGAGATCGACAAAGCGATCCGCCAGGCGAATCAGCTCCGGGTGTGTGCTGGGCCGGTAGGCGGCTACCTCCAGCCGGCAGCCTTGGCTGCGGATGTGCCGGAGGGCTGGCGCGAAATCCCCATCACCGCTCAGCAGCAGCACCGTCTCGTAGCGGGAATACAGGGTCATTAAATCCACGATCAGCTCCCCATCCAGATTGGCCTTGCGGCTGCCGTCGGCACGGGTGACGACCGGCTTGGTGACCACCCGGTAGCCCAGCTTTCTCAGCTCTGCCAGAAAACGGCGCTGGCCGAGGTTGTGCGGATCTGTACCGCTGTAGAAATGCACCTCCATCTCGGTTCGGCCCTGGGCCAGCCAGCTCAACAGTCCGGGGTAGTCGAGAGGGGATCCCGATTGCTGGGCGCTGGCGTGCAGGTTAGCGCCGTCAATAAACACCCCCAAAGCTTTGCGCGGGGAAGGGAGGGCTGGCTGGGACTCCACCTGCTGCTGCAGACGTTGCAATTGCGCCCGCATCGACTCCAGTTCCTCAGGAGTCGCCTGGGGCAGAGCATTGAGCCGCAGTTCTACAGCTTTGAGCCGCCGCTGGATCTGTTGAATGGCCTGCGTGGTGGGAGCCAGTTGCTGCCGCACCGATAAATGTGACGTAGGCCGAGCTTCGAGAGCGTCGATGCGCGCCTGTATCGCCCCCAGTTGGGTCGCCATCTGTTCCTGCTGCTGCCAGCTCTGCCCCAGCACTTGGCAAAGCTGTTCTTCGCGGCGGCGGATGGCCGGGTAAGCCGCAGCCACAGGCAAGAGACCCCAGACGACCTGGCGGGTTACTAAGGCTGTCACCCCCAAAGCCAGGGATCCCGTCCACAGCCAGGTTAGGGAGAAGGTAGAAGTCCTACCCATGCTCATAGTCAGCTCTCCTCGGTTTGGGTGAATGGGTCTGATGGTTGCCGAGATTGGATTGCGCTCACCTCAGGGATCCTTCTTGAAGAGCGGGATGCCCAGCACTCACGGAGGCATTGAGGAGCAGCAATTCAACGACTGCAGTATGTCTGCTGTTGGAAGAGGGAGCTTCCCATTGCTGGCCGGACAAGTGGGCAACTCCAGTATTGAGGGCAGACAGAAGGCGCTCCTTTTTGCCGACCAGCCCCGTGGCTTGCCCAATCTGGAGCGGCGCGAACATGAAGGGAGCGGGGTCAGTTGGGGATCTCAATGGTTACGTTGGCCAACTGCACATCGTCATAATCCACCCAGGCTCCGCCAGGCTGCACGACCGTATCACCCCCCACCGGCACCGAGATATGCAGAGATCCGCCGAAAAGGGGAATGCTGATCGGCACTTGGGGACCACGGGTAACCCTGCTGGGCTGAATCAGGGTTTTGCCGGTGCGCAGCGTCACGGTATTCCGGCCCAGGCGCAGATGCGGCAGTGGCAGAGGGATGCGCAGGCCGTCTCCTCCCAACTGGATCTGCTCCACCTCCACCCCGTTTAAAAGCACTCGCATGGGAGACATATTGGCGCCGGGGATGCGGGACTGGCCGGCCCGATAGGCAGCGGCAGTATCCAACCCAATCAGGGATCCAATCCGCAAAACCGGTGGGCGAGGCGGCAGGCGTTCCAAAGTGAAGGAGCGGGTCATCTCCACCTCTTGGGCAGGGCCGAGAAATTGGCCGGCAGCCGCCGACTCTGGAGAATATTGGTTATCGCCCAGGCGGATGACATTGGCCTCCAGCACCAAAGTCGTGTTGGGATCCCAGCGCTCCAACTGCAACTGCCAGGGCCGATCCCCCCCCGTCTGTCTGTTGCCTGTGCTCTGGGAATAGGGCAGATAGTTCTCCAGCCGCGCCACCAAAATTTCTTCTGCCGGCAGCGGCCCCGGCAGGCGAAACCGCCCCTGAGCATCGGTGCGCACCGCGATCCCTGCCCCTGGAATGGCCACCTCCACCCCGGCCAAAGGCTGGCCTGTCAGGCGATCCACCACCTGGCCAGAGTAGGCAGAATCCAACTGCACCTGTCCGGTGGGTGCATCTGTGGCCGCCTGAATGCGCTGCTGCAACACCTGCCAATCGGCTTCTGTAATCCGCCCATCCTGATCGACATCGGCAGCCCGGATCGGGTCGTCGGTCAACTCCCGTTCTCCCCGCAAATAGGCCCCCAACAGGTTGAGATCCTGCACTGTCAAACGACCATCCCCATCCAGATCGCCCGCTTGAAAGGGCTGCGCTTGGGCAGAAGACAGGCCTATCCAACCCAGAGCAAGGGATCCCAGCAGCAAGAGAGAACGGGCTAAACAGGAGACCCTAGACATGGCAACTCTCCTGGGGAAAAAGCCAGGCAGCGTTCTTCATGTTTTAACGCAATTCACTTCCTCGCAGCAGGGTTGGCCGAGCCGGTACAGAGTACTCTTGAGCGCAATTTTGCTCGCCCGCCTTTGGCTGCAGGAGCCGAAAACTTGATGGTAGGATAACCGTGGTGACTTGCTTCTCCTATGGCTCGATACTCTTGCGTTACCCAGCTTGTGGGCTCAGCCGAGCAGCTAGGCGAGTCGATTCGCGCCATCTTGGAGCGCTGCCAACTCAATGTCCTCCACAACAGCTCTGATTACTGGGTAGCCGGTGAGCCCCCCGGAAAGAATCCCTACACCAAGCTGGTAACCGTGGAAGTGTTTGTGGATCGCACCCGTCAAGCCGCCGACGGCTCTGTACAGGTAACCTGTATCGCCAAAAATGAAGAGCTGCCCCTGAGAAGCGTTAACCACTGCCAACAAACCTTTGATCGCCTGAAAGCAGAGCTAGCCCAGTTGCAAACTCAACTGCAGCTTGCTGCCCAGCAAAAAGATGCTTTACGATAACAGAGCTGAGTTTACTCTGCTCCCATGGCACGTCGCTGCCAACTCACCAACAAGAAGCGCAACAACGCTTTTGCCATCTCCCACTCCCACCGGCGCACTAAGCGCCTGCAGGAAGTCAACTTGCAGTGGAAGCGCATCTGGTGGGAAGAAGGTAAGCGGTTTGTGCGTTTGCGCCTTTCCACCAGAGCCCTGAAGACCCTCAAGGCTAAGGGAGTAGGGGCCATGGCCCGCGAGGCCGGGATCGACCTCAACCGCTTTTGAGCTTTCGACCCCCTTGTGCTTGCCGGATCCAGCCCTCACAGCAACCCGAATAGCTTACGCGACTTGGGCTGTAAACCTGCCAGCAGCGTGTTGAGGGTGTCCCGTTGGGTCAGCTCGTTGGTGCCGCTGGCCCGCTCGATTAAGAGTTTGCGCATTTCGTCCGAGAGCTTGGCGTCGGTGAAGTCGGCGCCGACAAAGCTGGCCCCTTCAAGTTGAGCTTCTTGCAGGTTGGCCCCCACCAGGAGGGCTTGGTCAAAGTTGGCATGTTGCAACTGACAACTGGCCAGGACGGCCTGGGAGAGGTTGCAGCGAAAGAGGTTGGCTTGGCAAAAGTCGGCGGCAAAAAAGTTTCCTCCCGCCAGGTTGGCAGCCACCAAGCTGGCCTCGCGAAAGATGGAATGGCTGAAGCGCCCCCCCTGAAAGCTGCTTTTGTCCAGCTTGGCAGCGGTGAAGTTGCTGTAGTCTCCCAGGGCTTGACTGAAGCTGGATCCCCGCAGATCGGAGGCGGCAAAATTGGCCCGCTCCAGCTCGGCACGGCGGAAGTTGCACAGCCGCAGATCCGCCTGCTGCATGCTGAGCGAGCGCAGGTTGGCCCGCGTCAAGTTGGCCTTGGGCATCTGGATGCGGTCGAACAGGCCCCGCGAAAGGTAGGCGCCTTCGAGGTTGGCACCCAGCAGGGAGCGCCCTTCTCGCAGGGCTGCCAGCAAGTCCCTCGTGGTTTCGATGCGAACCGGCTCGGAGGGTTGAGAAGGGGGAGCACTCACGGATGGGTTGTTCCTCACAAGCTGGGACAGAAACTCGGTCAACCTAGCCGAGGACTGAGGGCTAACTAAGGATTCCACCTATCAAGCTAACGTTTGCGCCGCTTGCCGAGGTTAAGAGGATGTTAATAAAGCCAGTCCTGCTGGGTTGCGGGTAAGGAACAATCGGCTCCGATTTGTTGCATACTCGGGGCAGCGTTTCGTTAGTGAACCCCACCTTCCATGCAGGTAGCTTTCATTGTCGATCCGTTGCCCCAGTTGCAGGTGGGCCATGACACCAGCGTTGCTCTGATGGAGGCGCTGCAGAGACGGGGACACCGCATCTTTTGCTTGGGACTGGCCGATCTCTACTGGGATCAAGGGGAAACCTGGGCCGCCGTTGAGGAAATTGCCTTGGATCCGGCAGCAGATCCCTGGTACGAGGTCAAAGAACGGCGGCTGTTGCCCTTGAGCCAAATGCAGGCGGTGTGGATGCGCAAGGATCCGCCGGTGGATACGGCCTATCTCTATGCCACTTACCTTTTGGATCGCCTCTCCCCCAGCCGCACGCTGGTACTCAATCATCCTGCTGGGATCCGCTCGGCCAACGAAAAGCTCTACGCCCTGCAATTCCAAGAGTGGATCCCGCGTACCTGCGTCAGCAGCAGCAAACACCTGCTGCGCCAATTCGTCGAGGAGATGGGGCAGGCGGTGCTCAAGCCCTTGGGTGGCAAGGGTGGGGAAGGGATCCTGCGGGTCAGTGCCGGGGATCTGAACCTCAATTCTTTGCTCGAGCTGAGCACTCAATTTGGCCAGCTACCCGTGATGGTGCAAGAGTATTTGCCAGCAGCAGCGATGGGAGATAAGCGCATCTTGTTGCTAGAGGGAGAACCTTTGGGTGCCGTCAATCGCATCCCTGGGGAGGGAGATTTTCGCGGCAATGTGGCCGCCGGCGGTCGGGTAGAAAAAACCAAGATTACCGAAAAAGAACGGGCTCTCTGCGGGTCTTTGGCACCGGTGCTAAGGCAGGAGAAGCTCTATTTTGTTGGGATCGATGTTATCGGAGAACGACTAACGGAAGTGAACGTGACCAGCCCGACGATGCTTCGAGAGATCTCTCAATTGGAAGGAGTTGATCTGGCAGACCAAGTGGCCCAGTGGCTGGAGAAGAAGGTACCTCTCGAGAAGTAAAAAGCCCCACAAGGGGGCCTAGTCGCGACCAGTCAGCGACCTATAAAACTCTAGAGCACTATAAGGAAGGGCTCCATAAACAAGCTGTATTGAACACCGCATTGAGCACAGTTCTTAGAATCTCAGAAAAAAGGTCAGATCCGCGCAGCCGTTATCTTTTTTTTAGATTTTCTGGCGTGAAGCTAACCTCAAGACCCTCCGGTTCTGCTGGGGCGAGCTTTGAGTTGCTGCTCTTGTACAGGGGGTTAGGAGTCTGCCGGCGGCCTTTCTCGTCCAACCCAGCGCCAGGTGGTGGGCAGCAGGGCTGCTGCCAGCCCGCACTTCACCAGGTCTCCTGGTATAAAAGGGAAGACCCCTTTGTTGAGCACTGCCAAGAGAGAGGTGGGGCCGACATTCTCGTTCAGCCATACCCCCAGCCAGGTGGCTCCCAGGACGTAGATCAAAGCCGAGCAGGAGAGCATAGCCGCCGCCATCTTCCAAGGGTCGCGATCCACCCCCCAGCGCTCCACAAACCAGCCCATCAGCCCAGCAGCCAGGGGAAAAGCTAGCAGGTAGCCCCCCGTCGCTCCGGCTAGGTGTTTGAGCCCAGCTCCGCCGCCGCTGAAGAAGGGCAATCCCAAAAGCCCCTCCAGCAGATACAGCAGCAAGGCGAGAAAGCCCAGCCTGGCACCAAAGCCTGCTCCCACCAGCATCACGCCAAAGGTTTGTCCGGTAATCGGTACCGGCGTGAAAGGCAAAGGGATCCGCACCTGAGCCAGGGCCGCTACAAATAAGCTGCCTCCCACCACCAGCAGCAAGTCTCGAACGCGGGAAGGGCGAGGCAGCAGGGTTTGCGCCAAAGGTGTGTGAACAAAAGTTGCAGTCATAGGCTACTCGAAAGACTGAGATACAAGGGATAGCAACCCTCTGCCGGGATCTGCCGGCTATCGCAAAAAGTTTTGGTTAGGGATCCCGATGGCATTGCAGCGATTGGCCGGCAAAAGGGCTGCATCCCGTGCAGTATACCGTAACCGGCGGATCCCGCACCTAGGCACTAGCTTTATCAATAAAAATAAAATTGGGTCTAGAGAAACAGTCTGTGCAGTCGGCCTTGCGGGGAAACCCTATTGTTGGGAATAACCAGAAAAGTCCAACGGGAGAACCGTACCGAGCCCGCTGCAGCTGCACAGCCCCCCAACTCAAAACCCAAAAAAAGACTGGCAGTGTGAGGTCTGCCAGTCTGAGCAGTTCCCTGTGAGTGAGCTGATGCCGTCGTTGCCAACGTCTTCAACCCGATCCCCAGTTTGTGTCGCTTCTTGCCATCTGGAAGTGATTTAGATCACCTGAGACTTGGGATCTTCAGCCTCGGCGAGCCCTTACAGAGGGAACACCTCAAAACAACGGCAACTGCTCCTCTTGCGCCGGGGCAGGCTCCTCCCAATTGGGATCCCAGTCCTGTGAGGGATCCGCGGCTTCTGCCAGCAGCTGACGGGCGGCGGCCAGCAACTCGTTGTGCAAAGGGGCCAGATCGCTGCGGTCGGCCAGATACTGCTCCAGAGCCGTCAGGGGCTCAAGTCGGCTGGGATCCAAGCCCGGCAGACGGATGCGGCCGGGGCCGATCACTTCCGGAGTGATGGTATAGCTAAAGGCAGGGGCGAGAGCATTGTGCAAAGCCCGCTCATCGACGCAGTCGAGCTGGTCGGGGCGTAGGCGGTAGATCAACCGCAGGATAGAGCCGGCCACCGGCGCCTTGGCGATGGCGGCCAGCAGTTTGGCCTGCACCTGCTGGGGCGGATCGGCGCTCAGATCCAGGCGGATGGTGTGAAAGGTGCGGGTGGGCAAGGGCAAAAATTCGTAGCTCGCACCTGTGGGGGTGACTTCGACCAGCACACAACCTTTTTCCTCTTTTTCCTCGCCAAAGTCCACCCGCTCAATACTGCCGGGATAGATCACCAAGGGATCCCGACACAGCACCTGATGGCGGTGCACATGCCCTAGGGCAACGTATTGGTAGGCAGGCCGCGCCAGCAGCGAGAGGGGTACCGTAAATCCTTTACCCACCGAAAGATGCCGTTCTGCTCCGTAGCGGGCCGTCTCTACCATGACGTGAGCCAGCAAAATCGCCGGGATCCCCGGCTGCAGGGTGCGGACCTCCCCCTCTAGGGCCAGATGAAGACGCTGCAGGAGCTGATGGGCGAGGATTTCCCCATCCAGTCCCAAGCTCTCTTGTTGCGTGAGCAGAGCGGAGCGGTTCAGCCAAGGTAAAGTCGTCACCTGCACCGGGCCGCTGCGAGTTGCGATCCGATGAGTTTGCAGCCTGTCTCCCACGATAAAGCCTGCAACCCCCAAAGCGCGGTAGATGGCCAGGCTGTTGCCCTCTTGCCCTTGCCCATACTGGTCGTGGTTGCCCACCAACAGGACGGTCGGGATCCCGGCATCGGCCAAGCGGCGAAATTGTTGGGCAAAAAGCTCTTGGTGGAGGGGGGGTGGTGTTGCATCGGGAAAAGCATCACCCCCGAACAACACCAGATCCACCGCTTGGTTGAGCGCATGGTCAATGCACAGGCGCAAAGAAGTCACAAAATCTTCTAAACGGGTGTTCAATCCAGTGGCCGGGTTGATGTGACCATGGGCAAGGCTGCTGCCCAGATGAACGTCCGAAAGATGTAGCAGCCTCACCATCTTGGATACTCTTGGAGTCTTTGAAGCCCTCTCATCTGTTGGGATCAACCTTGCCGTTCGCGTTAGCGGAGCCGAGTCCTTTGCTTGCCTGGCCTCCCAGATCCAGAGCTAGGAATCTTGGCTCAAGCTTGTCGGCGGGGTCTGGCTCGATCCAAACGCAAGGGCCGGCCCATGAACTCCTGCCCGTTAGCACTCTCGATGGCTTCATCTTCCTCGGCCTCGGTTGCCAGATCCACAAACGCGAAGCCTCTTGTCTGACCCGTTTCCCGATCTATCGGGATTGTAACCGACTTAACGTTCCACCTCTGCTGGAAGAAAGCTGCTAGTTCTTCTGTTGAGGCTTTATAGTTCAGGTTTCCCACAAAAATGGTCATAGCAATTCAAGCAAAGTAAGGCACCAATCAGCAAGAGGGGCAACCAGGCTCCAGGGTAATTCACTTCTATCATGGAGACTTACCGAATCGCACAACATGAAAGGATGTAAAGGGATCCCTGCCGGAAAATCCTCCCGCTTCCTGGTCCAAAATCTACCTTTGTCAAACTTTACAGGCCTGTACTCTCCCTGCCACCGGGTTGAATTCCTCTGCCCTCGCCTCAGCCAAACTCAGGCACCGCCGGGATCCCGCACCTTGCCATGTTGTTGCAATTTGTTAAGATGTGTATTAGATTGCTTGCACTACCTGGCCGGATCTGCGCTGTTGCAACCCTCTGCAGATCCCTAAACCTGAGCACCCTGAGGTGATAATGATGGACGAAACGCTAGATCTCTCCTTGGAGCAGCAATTTCGCCAGCGGGCTTTCGAGACCTTGGTTTCTCGGATGAGCCACGAGCAGGCCAAAGACATCTTGGTTAAACTGCACAAGCAAATGCTGTTGCAGGAAGCCACTTACCGCCAACTGCTGCGTCATTCCCTCAGCGCCTGATGCACGCCCTTTCGCTTCCCACTTGGTGGATTCACATCGCCAGTGTCTTGGAGTGGAGCGCTGCCATTGTGCTTGTGTGGCAATTTGGGGGGCGGGTGGGCCGGCCCGAGTGGCGAAGTTTGAGCTGGGCAATGCTGCCCGCTTTGCTGGGGGCGATGTGCGCGATCACCTGGCACTGGTTTGACAACGACCCCAATTTGGACTGGGTGGTAACTGCCCAGGCCAGTTTTACTTTAATCGGCAACTGTACGCTGGCCTGGGCTGCTTACCACATTTGGCGGGCTGAGGCAGCAGATGCACCTTCACGGGAGGGGGAGCCCGACTGAGCGATGAACAGTTTGTTTGCCCTCTCCTTGTTTCCTTACTTGGTCTTTTTGTTCTTCCTGTCGCGGCTGCGCCGGATCCCGCGGCTGGCCCTGACTGGGTTTTGGCTGCTGCTCCTTTTTGTGGCCATCAGCATCCCGGCAGGGCTGTACGCTCAGGTTCACTACGGCACTTCTCTGGCCAACGTGGATCCCTTGCATGGGGGGGCAGAGGCTTTTCTCACCCTCTCCAACATTTTGGTGGCCTTGGGCTTCAAGCAAGCCATTGACCGCCAGGGATCCCCAGAGGCTGGGGACGGCAGCTCTGAGTTGTAGTCATTGCAAACGAGCCTGAGCCAGTCTTTCGACCTGACACACTGCCGAGCCCAAGCGCTCCGCGCCGCTCACGCGACCACCCCCAGCCCCTCTCCCAGAGGGAGAGGGGGGCTGAGCGGCAGACGAATCGCCTCGGCACGGCATGAACCGAATGTAAAATGGAAGTCTGGACTGGACGTCTGCTGTTGTTTATTCTGAGAGACCTGCCGGATGGTGGCCACTCTTTCTGTCCCCAAAGTGAAGCTCAAGCATCCGCCCCTGCGCATCTATCGCATGGGCGACAAGGTGCTGCGGCAGCCGGCCAAGCGTGTCAGCCAGGTCAACGATGAGATCCGCCAGCTTGCTCGCGACATGCTGCAGACCATGTACAGCTCGGATGGGATCGGTCTGGCGGCTCCGCAGGTGGGCATTCCCAAGCGCATGATTGTGGTGGATCCCCATCCCGACAAGCCGGAGGTGCCGCCGCTGGTGCTGATCAACCCGGAGATCCGCGAGTATATTGGCGAAGCAGTTGCCGGGCAGGAGGGCTGCCTGAGCATTCCGGGGGTATTTTGCGAGGTGATGCGCCCAGAAGGGATCGTGGTTTCGTTTAAAGATGAAACCGGTCGGCCCCGCACCATTCGAGCTGACGATTTGCTGGCGCGGGTGATCCAGCACGAAATCGATCACCTCAATGGTGTGCTGTTTGTGGATCACGTGGAAAACGAGCTGCTGCTGGATCAGGAGCTGCGCAAGCACGGCTTTCAGATGCAGGATGTACAGCGCAAAGGCAAGCCCTCTGTCGCCTCTCGCTGAAGCCCTGGCAAAGTTTTCACGTCTTAGTTTGTGTTGGTTTAGTGCTGCAGGCGCTGAGCCAAGAGCTGCTCCTCTAGGGCGGCGATGCGGTTGTAGGCAGCGGTTAATTGGGCACTCAGTCGCTGGACTTGGGCTTCTGGGGCAAGCTCGTGTCCCATGCTGCGGCTGCTTACCACGGTGGGTTCATCATCCAACAGGAAGTTGTGGCTGCCATCTTCCACCAAGTCTGAGATCAGAACGCTATAGCGGGAGGGGGCGGGGACATTTTTTTTAGCCTCCTGCTTTGCCAGAAGAGCAGCTGCCACCTGCTCCGGCATCCGCTCGATGGCAGCTTTCAGCTCCTGTATTTGCGACTCCAGACGCTCAAGATAGTGCTGCACTGCTTCGCTCATAGCTGCCCCAGTTTGACTCTTTACTTTTATTGAAAGAGATAAGTTCTCGCTTCTCCCCTTCTTCCCCTAGATCATTTAACGATTACGCAGTTGGAGAACTAAACGTCGGCTTCAGGAGTTTGCCCTAGCAAGCCAGTCCTGCTGGTTGGCGTCGGCCACAATTGAGATAGGCTCTCTCCAAAGTTTTTTCCAGAGCAGGTTTCTCTCTATTTCCAGACAAAAAATGCAGGATGCGGTTCTCCCCTTTCCCCAACAGGGCTATACCTTGCCCGTGTTTGCGGTGGCTGCTGCTAAGGCTGCTCTCCACCGTCTCATCGGGATCGCTTTGGAGCAGGACGGCGCTCATCCTGTCATTGCCGTGCAGGTGGAGCCTGAGGCGGGATCCGCTGCCGGCTGGGTCAGGATCCCGGTAGAGCAGGTGGCAGCTTTGTCGGAGAACACGGCTCTGGCCATTACCCGCTCGGATCCCGGCCCTCACCTGGATCTCACCCGCAACACACCGGTCTGGGCCTGGGTGAGCTTGGAGGAACGGGATCCCACCGCTCTCCCTTTGCTCCTGGAAGCGGGGGAGGGGCTGGGGCGGCACGCCGACGGCAGCCCGGCCATCTATGCCTACGCCCGGCGCCTGTTTGAGATCAACCTTTTGTCTGGGATCCCAGAGGGTTATCGGCTGCGGGTGCGCATCATCTTGCCGGAGGGAAAACTCTTGGCGGAGCGGACTTCCAATGCGGCGTTTGGGGTGCTGGAAGGACTGGCTCTTTTGGGGACACGGGCGGAGGTGGAGCCTTCTGCCGGCGCCGAGAGCCTGGAGCGGGCCCGCTGCGAATTGCAGCAGAAGTTGGAAAAGCACAGGCATCTGGCCTTTTGCGTGGGTAGCCATGGGCAGCAGGTGGCCTTGAGGCAAGGGATCCCGGCGGAAGAGATTCTACTGGTGGCCAATTGGATCGGGCCGCTGCTGGTGGAAGCAGGGTTGCGGGGGGCGGAGTCGGTTCATTTGATCGGCTACCACGGCAAGCTGATCAAGCTGGCAGGGGGCATCTTCACCACTTCCAGCCATGTGGCCGATGCCCGCCTGGAAATCTTGATGGCAGCCCTCATCCGCTGCGGGGGAACAGCCGAACAGGCGCGGCAGGTGCTAGAGCTAAGGACGGTGGAGGCAGCGGTGCAGTATCTGAAGGAGCTGGGCTGGGCAGAGCCGGTGCTGCAGGAGTTGACTCGACAAATCCGCCAGCGGGCAACAGCCTATGTGCAAAAGTATGCTGCTCGATCCCTGCCGGTGCAGGTAACCCTGTTCGATCGGCAGGGCCAGGTTTGCGCTCAGGTTGGGATCTCCTCCCCAAGCCCTTGATCCCTGCTGTTGTTCCTCACCCCCAGCCCATCTCTCTAAGGCGAGCCCAAGCGCTCCGCGCCGCTAGCGCGACCACCCCC
>NZ_JANSJI010000313.1:24924-32772 GCF_047462475.1 Synechococcus sp. H55.11 | reverse complement strand
GGGAGAGGGGAGTTAGGGATCGCACTCCGCGCTGCCGGCACGTTTGCGACAGCGTTGCGTACCAAATAACGACGTAGAGAAACATTTCATTGCTATTTGAATTGCTACTTGAAACGACTCTAATGACCGTCAGGCTAGAGCCGAAAAAAAGGCTAATCTCCCAACTCAGGATCCGGCCGCACCCGCACTTCCATCTGGCGCAGCAGACGCAGCGAGCTTTCCGGCCCGTCGATCATCTGCTGTTCGTTGATCCAGTAGGTGGCAATGCCCAGGTCTTCCAGAAATCGAATGTAGGGATCCGGGGGCGGGCCATCGAAAACGGCCGCCTTCTGGACGGAGAAGCCCTGTTCGATCCAGGGGGTGAGGGCAAAGCGCTCGTAATAGAATAATTGCCCCACCACCTCCTGCAGCGCCTCTGCCGCATCTTTGTGGTGTAGCAATTTCACCTCGGCCAAAAGCAGGTTTCCATCCGCCACCGCCAGAAAGTCAAACGTGTGCTGGTCTTCCCGCACCTCCAGCCCGGCCAGGCGGAACCAGCGGCGAAAGTGGTGCAAGATCTCGTTGTGGCGCTCGCTGCGCTCCAACTGACGCCGACGGCGACGCTCTGCCATCAGCGGGTCTGTCCCCGCACAGGAAGGGATCCCACTGCTGCGAAACTGGGGCGGCTCATCCGGATCCAAGACCACCTTACCCCCGGCAGGTTGATGGAGAAGGGGCGGCATCTGGGGCAACAGCTCGGCGGATCCCCACTCCACCTCTGGTTGCGCTGCCAAAGCGAGCAGATGGCGATTGAGAGGGTGCTCAGGGTGGGTGTTGAACAACAGCTTGAGTTGAGAGTGGCTGAACTGAAAATCCAGGCGAAACTGCTCCACCGAAAGGCTGCTCCGCCCCTTCTGCAGAGTCTCCTGGCCAAAGTAGAGCAGCACCAGCAGAGGATAGATGGGCAGGGGGCGATGGGGCGGGATGAGCATGGCCCACATGTCCTCGGTCCAGTGGGGGAGCAAAATCTCCGCTTGCTTGCCCTTGCCCACCACCTGCAGCATTTTGGGATGCCCCGGTTGCCAGCCACAAGGGTGATCGTCGAAGCCGCAGGTTTGCCGCCCTTGATCCACGCTCAAGGGGTAGCGCCCGTCGTAGAGGCGAAAGGGACACAGATCCCGGTCTTCGGCCAGAAAACGCTCGTCCTGCCACAGATGGGCTGCCAGGGCATGACAACCAATGCCCTCCTGGCTGTTACAAGCTTTGAGCCAGCGCCGTTCTGCTAGTTTGCCGCCCACTTTGCTTGGCGCCAGGGGCTGGACAAGGCCATTTTCCCCTTGGTTGAACAAGGGCCACACCAAGGGCTCCCCCGTCTCCGGCAGGGTGGGCAGCAGGGGGTGGACTTTGCTGTAGAAGGGATCGCAAATGCGCTGGGCCACCTGCTGCAGAGGCAGGCCATGGGGGGATCCCACCGCCGGCAGAAGGGATCCCGAGCCGGCCTGGGCGCGATGGTACTGGATGGCCAGCGCCACCTCCACTCCCACCGGACGCAGTTCCGGCGTCAACTGCCGATAGCGCTGCAGCAGCCGCGAGGCTTGCACAAACAGGTCGTAGCGACGAACTGGAACTGCGTCAGCCATAAGGTTGCCGGGGAAATTCTTCGCCGACTTGAGCGAAAGTTGTCTATGGATTTGCTTCTCGGTCTCAAACAAGATCGAGATTGGGTTTGTTGTCTGTGCAAGGGCGGCAACTGCCGAGCGCCGCGGCCCGAAGGCTCGTTTCGCTTGGCACCAGGTCAGTTGTCAGTGTAGTAGAGAAACCCCAGCGCGGAAAGATTTAAGGCTCAGCTTTGTTCCCTCAGACAGGATTGGGTTGGGGCCTCTCCTTCTTTTCAGGATCCGGGGTTGGCTGGGCTACGATGAGAAGCTGTAGCGCCTTTGCCAACTTTGTCAATCATGGCTAGCATCCAACGGGATCCTGAGGTCAACGTGTCTGCGGCCACGGCCATTTCTTCAGAGTCTCAGCCTTCGGCGCCCCCCTTGCCTTTGCCCGTCATGTTTCGCCTAGGCTTATTTCAGATGGGCCTGGGGATGATGTCGCTGCTGACGCTGGGGGTGCTCAACCGGGTCATGATCGACCTGGATCTCTTGGCCATCCCGGCCACGGTGGTGGGGGGATCCCTGGCCATGCACCAGTTGGTTTCCCCGGCCCGCGTCTGGTTTGGGCAGCTTTCCGATGCCAAGCCTTTGTTTGGGACGCACCGCAGCGGCTATGTGCGCCTGGGCTCGGTGCTGTTTGCCCTGTGCATCTTCTTGGCCGTGCAGGTGGTGTGGGGTTTGGGGCAGAGCTTTGCCAGTAGCGGTTGGTCGCTGGCTACCTACGGTTGGATTGCTCTCGCCGCCTTGATGTTTGCTCTTTATGGGCTTTGCCTGAGCGCCTGCTCCACGCCCTTTGCGGCGCTGCTGGTGGATGTTTCCGATGAGCACAACCGCTCCCAGTTGGTGGGGATCGTCTGGTCGATGCTGATGGTGGGTATTGCCGGCGGGGCAATTGGCTCGGCAGTGCTGCTGCGCGGCCTGGATCCCGAGAACTTGCAGAGCACGATCAACCGCCTCTTCATTGTTATTCCTGCTGTGGTGATCCTGCTGGGGGTGATCGCCACCTGGGGGGTGGAAGAACGCTATTCCCGCTATGGATCCCGTTCCACCTTGGCCGGGCGGGAAGACCAGATCACCCTGGGCACGGCCCTCAAGGTGCTCACCGCCAGCCGCCAAACCCTGATCTTCTTTGGCTTTTTGGTTCTGATGACCATGGGCCTGTTTATCCAGCAGCCGGTTCTGGAGCCCTATGGCGGCGAGGTGTTCGGCATGACCGTATCCCAAAGTACCCAGCTCAACGCCTTCTGGAGCCTGGGCGTTCTGGCGGGAATTGTGGTGACCGGATTTCTGATCGTGCCCAGGCTGGGCAAGCAGCCAACGGCTCGGCTGGGCTGCCTGCTGGTGGCGATCTCCTTTGGGTTGACCATTTTGGCAGGGTTTACGGGCGAGCCAGCGATGTTGCAACTGTGCATGATCCTGTTTGGCCTGGCTTCCGGGATCACCACCAACGGCGCCATTAGCCTAATGTTGGACTTGACGGCAGCAGAAACCGCCGGCACCTTCATCGGGGCTTGGGGCCTGGCACAGGCCATGTCGCAGGCGCTTTCTACCCTCATTGGTGGCGCCTTGCTGGATCTGGGGCGGATTCTCTTTCCCTCTTCCCCCGTCCTCTCCTACGCCACCGTCTTCGGGGTGGAGGCGGCGGTGATGCTGCTGGCGGTGTATTTGCTGGGACGGGTAAGCGTAGCCGAGTTCCGGGAGAAAACCAGCCGCGCCCTGACCGAGGTGCTGGCGCTGGAGCTGGAAGGCTAACGCCGCTGGGCCGGCTCGTAGTGGGGGCAGCCCTGGCAGGGCCCGCTGGGGTTGACGGCGCAGCGCAGCAGCGGCGAGCGGGCGTTGAACCGACAGGAGGGATCCCCTAGAAATTGGCCAACCTCAGGCGGGGAACTCACGGGGCGCACCAGAGCGCGGATGCCGCAGAGGTGATATTTGCCTTGCCGCAATTGGTAGGAGTGGCGCTTTTCCAAAACCAAATAGTGCTGCTCCGCCAGTTGAACGTAGGTGCCCGGATGGGGGCTGCTCTCCCAGGGGCATTCCTCCACCACCTCTCCCGAATCTGCATCGATCCACTGAATGGGCAAGGTCGGGTTGATGGAAGACATAGGGCGCCAAGGAAGTCAGTTTGGGGCAGCAGACTTGAGAATGCTGGACTGGGTCTGACCCATGATAAAACCTGTGCCGCTTTTCCCAGCAACACCGACTACAGTTAGTACAGACTTTACAGTCGTTTCAAACAAGATTGAGACGCTTTGCCCCCTCACCCCCGGCTCCTCTCCCAGAGGGACACCCAAGCGCTCCGCGCCGCTCACGCGACCACCCCCAGCCCCTCTCCCAAAGGGAGAGGGGAGCTAGAGACGTAACAAACTGTTTCATTGCTGTTTGATAATGACTAGATGTTGGAGCGGGCTTGGCGAGCCAGTTGGGTGAGAAAAGCCAGCGGATGACGGTTGTGGAGTTGCTGCTTGAGCCGCTCTTGCAGAATCTCCTCCTGCCAGGGATCCCCCGATTGCAGCCACTCCAGGTAGCTGAGCCCCGCTACCCGCGTCAGGTAGGCCCCGCTGGCCGCCTGCAGGGGGATCCCCATGAGCATCCAGGGGCTGGCTTTGAGGGCAGAGCCCAGGGCCTGGGTGGCCAGCTCCAGTCCTCCTAGCTGCACGATCATTTGCGCCAGGCTGTGGGCCATTTGCTGGGCCTGCTGCAGGGTGATGCGGCGATCGAACACCTGATGCAGCTCGCCGATCATGCGCGCCTGGATGGCCACCCCCGCCAGCACATCCAAAGCCGGAAGAGGGGTCACGGCCAAGGCAGCAGCTGTCGCCCACTGCATCCGTTCCACGATCCGGCGACCCTGTTGGTGGCGCTCTTCCCGCAAAGCCTGCTGGACGGCCTCGCCCAGGGTTTGGGTCTGCAACAGGGCGTTGGCCAGGCGCAGATGGGATCCCTTTTGCTGCAGCAGGCGGGCCATCTGCTGGATGAGGGCGGCAGTATCGGGGGGCTGTGGCTCCCAGGTTTCTTGCCGGGATCCGTCTGGAAAGCAGTAGCGGACTTTCAAGGGCTCTGGGTCGGCAGCAATGGCCACCACCTGCTCAGGGGGGATGACGCCGGCGGTGCGCTGGCGCAGGTGGGCCAAGATGATCTCCACCTCTTCCGGCAGCATTTGATCCGTCTTGTTGAGGGCCAGGATGGTGGATTTCCCCAGCCGGGCCAGCTCCAGCAGCTCGGCATATTCCGAGGCCAGCAGATCCCCGGCCACCACCAAGATCAGCAGATCGGCCTTCTGGGCCAGGGCGCGCGCTTCTGCCTCGCCGGCGCCGCCGATGGTCAGCAGGCCAGGGGTATCGGTGAGGGAGATGGGGCCGCTCCAGCCCTCCAGTTGATAGGTGTGAATGGATCCCTGCTGGGTAGTGCCCAGGGTGGGAGCGGTTTCCCCCACCGGCTGCCCCATCAAGGCGTTGATCAGAGAAGTTTTGCCGGCAGAGGCAGTGCCGAACACCACCAGGTGCAATTCCTCCTGGGCCAGCCGCCGGTCGATTTCCTGCATCTTGGCCTGCAAGGCGCGACGGCTGATGTCGTTTTGCAGCTTCTGGATGAGGCGATCGACATCCTGCAGATCCGCCTGCACCTGATCCCGGGTCAACTTAACCCGCCGTTTGCCTGGGGTTGGATCCCTCTGCTGTTGGCGAGCCTGTTGCCACCAGCGCTGCACCGCCAGCCCTGCCGCCACCGTTCCTCCCAGGATGCCGGCCACCAGCAGATCTGCCAGCGGCACCGAATAGGGAGCAACAAAGCTGTAGATGCCACTAACCCATTGCAGGTATTGGCTGAGAGCCGCCAAGCCCAGCCCCGTCAATAACCACAGCCACGTGGAGCGCGACAACACCATGCCAACCCACAGCTTGCCCAAATGCCCGATCCGGAACGGAGCCTGATCTCCAGAGAAGCTCTGAAGATCTATCCAGAGGTCTACAAAGGTGAGAGAAGCGATCGCAAATTCAGGACGGCTGAACCCTCTCCGCTGGCAACCCCGGCGCAAGCTGGATCCGCGGCCTCTTCTTTAGCATAGGGCTTAGTGTAGCTGAGCATACAATTTTTTCGGGTGAGCCAGCGCAGGGACGGCTGACCCCAGCTAGGGAATCAACGAGAGAGGCAGGCACTGGAGAGCGTCCTCAGCCCAAGTGGCCAGGGATCCCCGCCAAAACCGCCGGCGGCTCCAGCGGCGCCGGCAGAAACTCACCCCCCCGGTAGTCCAGTAGCTGCACCAGGAGCAAGTAGCCCACCCCCAGGGCAATGGCCAAAGCTCCCGTAACAATAGCCACCCACTTAGGCCGTTCCACGCTGCGCCTCCCCCGTCAACTGCCTATCCCTACCCATGATGCCCGAAACGACCACTTGCGGCCCAGCCAAGGATGTCTGGAAGTTTTTGTATCCTGAGGGGGTGTGAGGTCTGGAGAGATGATGAACGGGATCCCATCTTGGCGGCGGCAACTGCGGCGTTGGCTGCCCTGGGCTGCCCTGCTGCTGCTCCTGGTGGCAATTGGCTACTGGGTAGGCCCCCGACCCCGACCTTATCCCCAAGAGCCAGAGCTGCCCACCCTGGCCCCTCTGCCGCAGCACCCCCGCATCCGGGTGGCCTTCAACCAAAGCCGCGAGAGCACCTATCGAGATCCCTATCGCCAGGTCTATCGCTACGGCTACAACCTAGAGGAGTTGATTATCTCTCAGATTCGCTCTGCCCGGCAGTCGGTGGATGTGGCGGTGCAGGAGCTGAACCTGCCTCTCATTGCCCAAGCCCTAGCCGAGCGGCGGCAGGCCGGGATCCCGGTGCGGGTGATTACCGAAAACACCTATGTGCGGGCCTGGCACCAGCTCACCCCTGCCGAAGTGGGGGCGCTGGACGAGCGCAGCCGTCAAAAGTTCGAAGAGTACCGCCACCTGGTGGATGTGAACCGGGACGGACAGTTCTCCCCTGAGGAGATCGCCAGCCGGGATGTCTATGCCCTGCTCGATGGGGGGCAAGTGCCCTGGCTGGATGACACCGCCAACGGCTCCAAGGGCAGCGGCCTGATGCACCACAAGTTTGTGATTATCGACGGGCAGCGGGTGCTGACCGGGTCGGCCAATTTTACTCTCTCCGATATTCACGGGGATTTCGATGCCCCCGGCAGTGTGGGCAACGCCAATCACCTACTGCTGCTCGATAGCCCCGAGCTGGCCCGCATCTACACCGAGGAATTCAACCTCATGTGGGGGGATGGGCCAGGGGGATCGCCCGACAGCCGCTTTGGCGTGCAAAAGCTCAGGCGCCCCCTGGAGACGGTTTACCTTGACGATGCCATCGTGGGGGTGCATTTTTCCCCTGCCAGCCGCTCCCTGCCCTATGAGGCCACCTCCAACGGCCTCATCGCGGCCACCCTGGCCCAAGCGCGGCAGCAGGTGGATCTGGCTCTGTTTGTCTTTACCGACTCAGGCATTGCCAACCAGCTCAGGCAAGTGCGCCAGGAGCGTAACGTAGAAATTCGCGGCCTGTTTGACCCTGGCTTTGCCTTTCGTGACTACAGCCGCACCCTGGAGATGTGGGGGCTGCTGCTCCCCGACGAAAACTGCCGGGTGGACGCGGCCCGCCTGCCCTGGACAGTGCCCGCCTCCTCTGTGGGCGTGCCCAACCTCGCTCCGGGAGACAAACTGCACCACAAGTTCGCCATCGTTGACCCCGGCACCCCCCAGGCCACGGTGATCACCGGATCCCACAATTGGTCGGTGGCGGCCAACCACCTCAACGACGAAAACCTCTTGATCATCCGCAACGGGCGGGTAGCGGATCACTTTGTGCGCGAGTTCGAGCGGCTCCTTGCCGAGGCCCGCTTTGGCCCCAGCCGCCGCCTGCAGCAACAGGCGGAAGAGAGAGCCCGCCTCTGCCCCAGCCCTGTCCCCGTTGCCCTCTCCCCATCTGAAGCAGAGCCGGAGCTGCTGGAAGTCGAGGCGATCTCCGTTCCTGACAGGGGATCCCCTTCCCAGCCGGCTACCCCGCAATCTTCTCGCGTGAACTTAAACACCGCCACCGCAGCGGAGCTGGAGCAGTTGCCCGGCATTGGCCCGGGCCTGGCGCAGCGCATCATCGAGGCCCGCCCCTTCTCCTCCTTGGAAGATCTGCAGCGGGTCAAGGGCATCGGCCCGGCCCGGATTGAGCAACTGCGGGATCGGGTCACCTGGT
>NZ_JANSJI010000313.1:0-24824 GCF_047462475.1 Synechococcus sp. H55.11 | reverse complement strand
TCCTGAGCCAGCTCCAGAAAAGCTCCCATACGACGAAACTTTTGGTAGCGCTCCTCCCGCAACTCCCGCCCGCTCAGGGCAGAAAGTTCCTTGAGATGTCGTAGGAGCGCCTCCTTTAGGGTCTGGGCAGCTTCCAGAGGAGCGCGGTGGGCGCCGCCAACCGGCTCTGGCAAGATCTCGTCGATCACCTCCAGTTGCAGCAGATCCTGGGCAGTAATGCGCAGGGCGGCGGCGGCTTGGGGCGCTTTCTTGGCATCTTTCCAAAGGATGGCCGCACAGCCTTCCGGCGAGATCACCGAATAAACGGCGTGCTCAAACATCAAGATGCGATCTCCAACGCCAATGGCCAAAGCCCCTCCGGATCCCCCTTCGCCGATGACAGTGCAGATGATGGGGATCTCCAGCCGAAACAGGGTCTGCAGGTTGGTGGCGATGGCCTCCCCTTGGCCCTCAGCCTCTGCCTTGACTCCCGGATAGGCCCCCGGCGTATCGATAAAGGTCAAGAGCGGCAGGCCAAAGCGGTGGGCGTGTTCCATCAGCCGCAGCGCCTTGCGGTAGCCGGCGGGGTTGGGCATGCCGAAGTTGCGGTGGATGTTGTCTTTGGTGTCGCGGCCTTTTTGGTGGCCCAGGATCATCACCGGCTGATCCCCCAGCTTGGCCAGGCCGCCGACGATGGCCGGATCGTCTTGGCCGTGGCGATCCCCGTGCAGCTCAAACCAGTCGTCGCAGATGGTCTGCACATAGTCCAAGGTGGTGGGGCGGCGGGGATGGCGGGCCACCTGCAGCCGCTCGACAGGCGTGAGCTGGCTGAAAATCTCGCGGCGCAGCTCTTCGGCTTTGGCCTCCAGCTGGCGAATCTGCTCGGAGGCGTCGATGTCGTTTTCTTCGGCCAAGGCCCGGATTTCCTGGATGCGCTGTTCGAGGGCGGCAACAGGCTGCTCAAACTCCAGCAGCAGTCGGTCGGTAGCTTTGGTCATGAGCAGTTGAAGTAACCTTGAGTTAAAGTGTGAGGCTGATGCGGGTCACAGCTTTTGAGGTGGTAGGCTGCTGAAGGCCAGGAGCCACTCGCATGGCGGCGCGTAGCGCTATCTTCTCACATCCGGATTTTCTAAGCTAGAGAAGGCCCTCTTCTGGCTCCGCTCAAACCTGTGTTTTCCTCCTCCCACTCCTCTGCGCCTCTTCCCCCCTGGCTGCGCTGGGCGGTGGTGGGATCCGTCGTCCTGGCCATCGCAGGGGGCGCCTTTTGGCACTACGCCCAGCCGGAGCGGCAAATCCGAGTCCACACGCAAAGGTTGCTGCAAGCTGTAGAACGGCGAGATTGGGCCAAAGTAGAAAACTTAGTGGCCGCCACTTATCGCGATGGCTGGGGCTTGGACAAAGAGCAGGCACTGGCCTACAGCCGCGAGATCTTCGGCCAGTTTTTGCGCCTGCGCATCCGGCCTCAAAAGCTACAGGTGCAGCTCGGCCCTGGGGAGCAAGGCCAAGCCACCCTCTGGTTTATTATTGAGGGATCCGGCGGCCCTCTGGCCAACCTGACGCGGGATCAGGTAAACGCGCTGGAACAGCCCTTCCGCCTGGACTGGCAGCGGCGGGATCCCTACCGTTGGGAGCTAACCCGCGTCGAGAACCCGGCACTGGAGCTACCCCCTATCCCCGCTCAGGGACGGACAGACCAAAGATGAGGGTCAAACACCAACAGGGGGAGCCGACCCTCGGCGGGCGGGATCCATCCCACAATGCCTCGTTGGCGGCCTTGGGCGGCGTAGCGGCTGGGGAGAGGTTGTACCTGAGAAGCAGCTAGGCGGCGCAGGATTGGCTGACTGGGAAGGGGCAGGGCCATCGTTTTCGAGTTATCGACCTGATTGGGTGGGCCGTCCTCACAACTGCCCGCTTGCAGCAACAGAACTCCCTGGGGCAGAAACGGGATCCCGCGGCCCAGCAATAGACGGCTGGTATCCAAAAGCTCAAGGCCGTCCTCCTGAACAGATTGAAAGTCTTGCCAGGCCAAAACCCGTCGCGCCCGTTCAATGGGTAGACCAAAACAGTAGGAGCTCAGTTGAAAGGTAATCAAGGTTTGCTGGTTTCTCAGGTGCTCCTGGCGGGCCAGACGGCGCAAGCGCAGAGGAGAGAGGAGGGCCATGGTCTACCTCGCTACCGACAATATCGGCGGGGCCGGCTGCAGCAGATCCCGTAACTGTTGGATCAGCTCCTGTTCCTGAAAGGGCTTGGAGAAATAGGCGCTGGCTCCCAGCCGTTGGGCCAATTGGCGATGTTTCTCGCCGCTGCGGGAAGTCAGGATGACCACAGGGAGCTGGCTATACAGGGAGTGGCCACGAATCCGGGCCAACAAGCCAAAGCCATCCAGCCGCGGCATTTCGATATCACTGATCACCGCTTGGATGGGAACTCCTTTCTCAAGCCGTTCCCAAGCCTCTTGTCCGTCGCGGGCTTGTTCAACCCGAAACCCCGCCCTTTCCAGGGTTATGGCCAAGAAGCGGCGCACGTTAACTGAATCTTCCACCACCAGCAGATGGGGCTGGGCGGCAAACCTGGACTGGGGAAGGGGATCCCTTGCTGGCCGGCAGGGCCGATCCCGCTGGGCCAGCAGCCAGCTTAGGAGGGCAGGCGGATCCACGAAAAGGGCCATTCGCCCATCCGCCAAAACGGTGCAGCCAGAGAACCCCGGCGGCAGAGGCAGACCTCCCTCCACCGGACGCAGGGTGACCTCTTGCTCCCGCCAGAACCGATCCAGCAACAGACCGTAGGGCTGGTTGCCTTCCGCCACCAACAGCACCACAGGTCGGTCGAGGAGGGGGGTCCCATCCATTTCCTGGACAGGCTGCCAGCGGGCAAAGCGAAACCAACGCCCTACGGGGATCAAAGGAACCTGCTCTCCCTCCCAAAGGAAGGCATCGGCAGGAAGCTCAGGAGCCAGCAGCACCTCTTCCACTGCGTTGGCCGGAAAGGCCAACATCAACCCCCGGCACTCTGTTAGCAGCACGCGGCTGACGCTCAGGGAAAGAGGCAGAGTCAGGGTAAACAGCGTACCCTCCCCCGCCCTAGATTCCACCTGAACCTGCCCCCCAATTTGTTCCAAGTTGGTGCGCACCACATCCAAACCCACCCCCCGCCCCGAGAGCTCGCTGACTTGCTCGGCGGTGCTGAAGCCCGGCTGGAAAATGAGCTCAAGCAGCTCCTCCTTGGAAGCCTGATCCAAGTCGGCGGCAGAAAAGCCCATTTGCAAGGCCCGGGCACGCACCTTGTCCAGAGAAATCCCTCTTCCATCGTCGCGTACCGTAATGAAGGTGCGGTTGCCCCGTTGGCTGGCGGCAATTTCAATCAGCCCTTTGGCCGGCTTGCCCCGAGCCAAGCGGGTGTCCGGATCTTCAATGCCGTGGTCGAAGGCGTTGCGCACCAAGTGCAACAAGGGATCCGCCAAAGCTTCCAAAATCGAACGCTCGATTAGGGTGGATCCCCCCAGAACCCGCAGCTCCACAGGCTTGCCATGGGCTAAGCTCAGCTCCCGCAGTGCCCTGGGAAAGCGATCCGTCAAATCCGACAGCGGCTGCATGCGCACCTGGTCGAGACGCATTTGCATTTGCCGGGAGAGGCGGCTGAGCTGGCGGGCGCTGCCCTCGGTCTCCTGCAGCGTGGTGTCGATATCGGCGGTAACCTCGTCAATTTGCACGATGGTCTCCATCATCTCTTGGGCCAAAAGGTGCAGCTCCCCATAGCGATCCATCTCCAAGAGGTCAAAGGTATCGACCAGGGTCAGGCCGGGATCCCTTGCTTGTGATAGCAGAGAGGCGGGCACAGTGGCGGCGACGCGGTCGTAGCTGCTGCGCAGGCGGCTGTTGGTTTCTTCTAGGGTGCGAACCCGCTGTTTGAACAAGTTGGCCAGCTCCCGCAGCCGCTGCAGGCGGCTGTTGAGGCGGTTGCGCTCACTCGTGAGCTCTCCCAACAGCTCCCCCAACTGTTCTAGAGGGCGAGCCGGCACCCGTAGCATCTCGGCGGGGCTTTTGGCCCTGGCTGGAATTGCATCCGGCAGCTCGGCAGTGGCCCCTGGGGGGGGAGGGGCTTCTGCTGCGGAGGAGACCGGAGGCTCTGCCGCATCCCAGGAGCTGGGGAGAAGATTCGTCTGGCCCACCAGCACTAGGGCCTGCGAGTGTCGCCAAGCCTGTAAAACCGCCTGAGCAACGGGCAACACCTGCTCTTTCTCAGTTGGCGGCAGCGCTTCCAGAGCCTGGGCTGCCGAGCTGCACAAGCTGACAAAGGCAGGCAGATCCAACATTTCCCCCAGCGCCCCCAGCTCTTGGGCAGCGATGAGAAACTCCTCCCGCAGACAGGGCTGGTCGGGCGCGGCCAAAACTCCCTCCAGCCGCTGCAGGCAGGCTTCCACCTCCGTTTCAAACAGCAGTACCCGGATATCGCCCCCGGCTTCTGCAGCCAACACCTGCGCGGTATCTTCCGGCCGCAACTCCCCCACCTGCTCCCGCAGCCGCTGGAAGATGGGCTCCACTTTCTCCCTCAGCCAGTCTTCTTGCAACGGCTGCCTCTGCTGGTGGCGCTGGACAATTTGGCGCATGCAATCCAACGCCGCCAACAGGGTACGCTCTACT
Source organism: Synechococcus sp. H55.11 (assembly GCF_047462475.1). NCBI lineage: Bacteria > Bacillati > Cyanobacteriota > Cyanophyceae > Synechococcales > Synechococcaceae > Synechococcus > Synechococcus sp. H55.11. Next base: position 20,205 of record NZ_JANSJI010000313.1, on the reverse strand, counting down.
GCGGGCTTGGCTTTTTGGGGATCCACCTGCAAGATCTTGAAGCCGTCCTCCAGGCGGTGGGCCAGGTCGCTGAGCGCCGAAAACCCCATCATCGCCGCCCCACCCTTGATGGAATGGGCAGCCCGCAGCAGGCGATCCAAACGGGGGCGATCCAACTGCCGGGATCCCAGCCCCACTACCTCTGTCTCCAGGGTGTTGAGGTAAGTCTGGGCCTCCTCCAAAAACTGCAGCCTCACCAGCCATTCGCGCGGGTCGAGGCCATCGGGATTTGGCTCCATACTAGACTGCCTCCCCCACCTTGAAGGTGGACACCGAAGCCTGTAGCTGACGGGCAACCGCCACCGTAGCTTGGAGAGAGTTGGCCACCTGTTGCGAAGCTGACGCCGTTTGGGCGGCAATGTTGGCGATCTGCTGCATCAACTGCCGCACCGTTTGGGAGGTGTCGACCTGGGCCTCGGTGGAGCGGGCGATGGCCTGGAACAGTTGGTTCACCTGCCGCGAGACTTCCACAATTTGCCCTAGGCTCTGCTTGGCTGTTTCCACCAGGCGGGTGCCTTCCACCACCTGGCCGGTGCTGGTTTCCATCGCCTGCACCACTTCGCTGGTCTCCCGTTGGATCCCTTCCACGATGCGCTCGATCTCGCGGGTGGCCTCCGCCGACTGGGCGGCCAGAGCCCCCACCTCTTCGGCAACCACCGCAAAACCCCGCCCTTCTTCCCCGGCGCGGGCCGCCTCAATGCTGGCGTTTACGGCCAACAGGTTGGTTTTCAGGGCAATCTGGTTAATCAAGGACACCACCTTGGAGATCTGCTGGGAAGATTCCCCCAGCCGTTTCACTTTCTTGGCCGTTTCGGCCACCGTCTCCCGCAGTTGCAGGATGTTCTGTACCGTGCGATCCATGGTCAAGCTGCTGTCGGTAGCCGTAGTGGCAGCAGACTCAGCTACTGTGGCAGCCTGCTGGGCCTTATCGGCCACCTCCTGGATCGAGAGCGTCATCTGTTCCACAGAGCGCAAGGTCTCTTCAATTTGGATGGCCTGCCGGAGAGCCGCCTCGGCCAGCTCGCGAATGGCTGCCTCGTCCCGGCCAATCGATTGGTTGACTTGCCCGGCAGCCTGCTGCACTTGAATCACGATGTCGCGCAAGCTCTCGATGATGACGTTGAAAAAGTCTGCCATGATGCCAACCTGTCCGGCGGTTAGCTGCGCCCGCACGGTGAGGTCTCCCCGCGAGGCCTCTGTAACCTCGCCAATAAGCTGCAGCAGCTCTCTTTGCAGCGCTTCCGACCGCTCTCGTTCTTGGGCGGCCACGGCCTTTTGCTCCAGCGCCCCCAGGTTACCCAAAGCTTGACTCAGGCGGTTGGCCAGCTCGGCCAGGTTTTTCTGGTCTTCGTCAGACCAGCTCTGGCTTTGGGCGCGGCCTACGGCCAAAAAACCGTAAAGCTCATCGCCACGTACCACCGGCGCCACCATCTCGGCTTTTAATTGGATTGTGCCCAACATCTGCAGGTGGTCGGCGCCCAGGTCTACCCCAGGCACCGGGCCAAAAGCGTAAACTTGCCCACTGTGGAGAGCCTGCTGGAGCGGAGCCGGGATCCGGCGGAGGAAGGTGCCCAAGGTGTCAGGCAGGCTGCTGTCGCGGGATTCAGCAATAACCTGCGCCTCTTCGGGAGCGGTCAGGCGATAGAAGGCCACTCGTTGGGCACCAAAGCGCTGACGCATCTCGCCCAACAGCTCGCTCAGGGGATCGATCAGCTCTTGCTCTTGGCGAATCCGGGCAATATCGGCAAACCGTTGGGCCAGCCGGGTATCGGAGACTTGTCGCTCGTAGGTGGCGTTGCGTTCCCGCACAAAGTTGCGCACCAGGATCAAGATGATCCCCCAGCTAACCAGCAGGATCGGGAAGCTGGTAGCCGAAAGGATCAAAGCCCCCAACAGATCCCGCTCGTAGAGCCGGACGCTGCTCTGAATGTTGCCGCGAATGGCCTCCAGGGTTTGGTTGATCCCTTCGGCGTAGATGCGCTTTTGCTCTTCGTACTCGGGGCTGTGCAGCAGGTCAAAGGCGCGTTCTTGCTCGCCGGCTCGAATCAAGTCAAAAGCCTGCACCTCCCACTCCACCAGTTTGATGTTGGCTTCTGTCGTTTTGGCTGCGTAGGCCTCGTAAGAAGCGGGATCCAATCGCTGAATCTCCGCCAGCACCTTATCCAACTGAGGTACATAGCGGTTGTAGCGCTCTTCCCAGGACAGATCCCCGCTGGCAGCAGCCATGCGGGCAGACATGGTCAAGACTTCATCCAAATAGATCACCTGATCGCTCAGGTTTTGCAGGGTGAACTGCCGCGAGATGGAAGGCTCGAAATCGAAGTAGGTGCGGGCTACGCTGCCGGCAGAAACGGCAAACAACAGGGAGCTGATGCCCAGCGGGAGACTGATCGCCAGAGCCAGACGGGATCCGGCGACTTTACCCTGGGGTCGAGAAGAGGGGGCCAACTTGAGGAAGAGGGGACGGAAGGAGACCATAAGAGTTTTACCTATAGCTAGGAGAAAACGGTTGAGAGGGATCAAGGATTGGCTTGGGAATAGGCCGAGTTGAGCCTTTGGAGAATGGCAAGGGGGCTGAGTACCCAGAGAGTCTCTTCCTTTTCCTTTTCCCAGACCAAACCACTGCAACAGTCGCAGAGACTATCCAGCCGGAACCTATCTTGGACGGGTTGAGCTTCTGCTAGAGGCTGGATCTGCTGGCTGACCACTCGAGCCACCCCCCTCACTTGTTGCACAGCCAGGCCCAGCCCCCCACATTCTGGGCGCATCACCACCAGATGGTATTCGGGCTGCCCAACGTCCAAAGGCTCCAGGCCAAGAAACTGTCCCAGATCCACGCCCCAGAGGATGCGGTTGCGATAGTTGAACAAGCCCAGCACCCATGCGGGCTGGTTGGGGAGAAGAGTAAAGTGCTGTGGGGCAACAATTAGCACTTCCTGGGCAACTGTCATGGGCAAAAGGGCCCGACAGTCCACCCCCAACTGGAGATGTAAGTACAATTCTCCGGTGCGGACGGCAGTAGAGCTTTGGGAAGAAAAAGAGGTCGCCAGCATCTTTGCTCTCGCTCTGCAACGTCTAAGGCCCAACCAGACTGCACCCCAGAACCACGACCGCAACTTGGACTCAGCAAGGGAGATTCGCTGCAAAAAATCCCGAGACTCAACTCAGCACCACCGACTTCACGGCCCGCACAATGTCCTCGCGGCTAAAAGGCTTGGTCAGATAAAGGTCGATCCCTTGCTTCATGCCCCAGAGTTTGTCCAGCTCTTGATTTTTAGAAGTGCAGGCCACAACGGGCAACTTTTGGGTCTCCGGGTTTTTCTTGATTTGGCGGCACAACTCCAGCCCGCTCATGCCTTCCATGACCAAGTCCGTCAGCACCACATCGGGTTTGTCGCTGCGGATCTGCTGCAATGCCTCTTGGGCGCTGGCCACTGCCACCACTTGATAGCCTTCTGCCCGCAGGTAATCGCTGATGAGCTGGCGCTCCGAGGCCACATCTTCCACCACCAAAACTTTCACCATGATCGACAACTCCTTTGTTTTTCAACCACCGTAAGCTTAAGGTGCCCCTAGGTAAGATAGCGAAACACCATCTGCAGCAATTCTTCCTGCCGAAAGGGCTTGGTCAGGTAATCGGTAGCACCGGCCAAGCGCGCCTTAACCCGATCGATCAGGCCTTTGTGGCCCGTAACCATCACCACCGGCACATCTTTGAGTACAGAGGACTTGCGGATAAGGCTGCACAATTGGTAACCGTCCACGTTGGGCATGCCCACGTCCAGCAGGATGAGATCCGGCTTGAGAGTGGTCAGCTTCATCAAGGCTTTCAAAGAGTCGCTGATGGTGTGGATGACCAAGTGGTGCCCTTCCAGCAACCGCTGCAGCTCGCTGAGCATGGCTTCACTGTCGTCAATACAAGCCACAACCCAGGTTTTCGAGACTGGGGGGGATGGGCCCAGATCCGCAAGCCCGTTGGCCAGTTGGAGAGGCACGGTGGGGGTTTCTGAGGGCTGCAATTCTGTCTCAAGCCTGGCCGCGTAGGTTTTGGGCAGCCGATCAAAGGGGGGCTGGGGATCCCGTAGGACAAGGATGCCGGCTTGGATCAAAGGATGTAGGCGGCGAGCGATCCGCAGGTCGTCTTGATCGAGAAGAGCGCTCAACTGGCGGAAGCTAAACCCCTTCAGCAACCGGCCCAGACGTTCCTGTTGCTCGGCGGGAAGGCGTTCTGCCTGAGCCCGGCTGGCAAAGTAGGGCCGTTGGTAGGGGGAGGTGATCTCAGGCCCCAAAGATTGCCAAGCCTGTAGCCGCTTTTGGGTCAGATCGAGCAGGGATCCCACCTCCCACTGACCCAGGGTGGGCACCGTGTCCAACGGGATGATCTCCTGCCGAAAGCTGGTTGGAACCAGCAACAGATTTTGCAGCACCTCCTCGCTGATCCAGGTGTTCAGCCGACGCGCAGCTTCCCAAGGCAGCAGTTGTTCCGTCACCATCCAACTCAGCCCCAGAAGGTCTGCGGGCAGAGGTCCCGTCTCCTGAGCCAGCAGCGCTTCCACCTGCCTATGGATACGCAGGCAATTTTGGCGGGTCAGAGAAAAAACTTGATGGCTGAGCCGACGCAGGTGGCGGTCCAGTCGCTCCAAAGGCTCGAAGCTGTGGTGTGCAAATCCCAGACGACCTTGGTGGAACACCAATGACCAAGTGTCCAGCTCCTCGCTTCTGTCCAGAGCACTGCAATACCGAACAACCCCTGTGAAACCAGCCTCCACCTTCAGCAAATGGTCAGAGACTTGCGTACAGACGTTGGGGCAATTCATCGGCGGAGAGGACATGCTTGGGCAATTTTCTGCGCTGAGATTGACAATATCGGTGAAACTCTATGCTCCACTCACAAGTCGGCGCGAGAATGTTTTCAAGAATACGATTCAAGTTCAAGCACAGCTCCGACCCAGACAACCCCTTTTGAACCGAGCCTAACAGAACGGGCCAAGGCTGCACGAAACTTAGAGTAGGTTTTACAGATTAGGTTATCGATGACTGGGGATCACCAGTCAATCGTCACAAATGAGAATTAACCTTCAGATCGTCTGGCGGTTTTCTTCCCCGGAAACTGTCCACGGAAAGCCTGCAAGACGCAAGACAATATAGAAGTAATCCGAATAAATCTCTTCCGTAAACATACGGAACTTAGATGCTCTCCAATTTCCAAAGCGGCTCCAGATAGGCTTGGCAGCGGCGCAGCAGTTGCCGACTTTCTTCAAAGCTGATCTGCTCCAAGGCTTCGGGGTAGGAACACCAGCGGTAGGCGGCCACCTCCTCCGGCTGTACCTGCAGCTGAGGGGGAGGAAACTGGGGCGGCAGCAGGGCCACGTAGTAGGTAACGGTCTTGGCCACCGCGTTCCCCTCTGGATCTGTAAAGGTGTAGGCCTCCTGCAGCGTCAGGGGGTCGGGCTGGCCGGGCAGGGTCAGAAGCTGGTAGTCGGTCAGGCCGGTTTCCTCGCGCAACTCCCGCTGGGCTGCGGCCAGGTCGCTTTCGCCCTCATCTTTGTGCCCTTTGGGGAAGGCCCAATGCCCTTTCTGGTGCTGGATGAGCAGGTAGAGGTGGGATCCCTGGGCGGGCGGGAGGGGCAGCACCGGGATCACGCCGTAGGCAGCATCGGTCAGCATGGGAGCTAGTCTCCAAAGAGTTTGATGGCAGGTGGCCTGGGATCAAAAACCTCGTTGGGATCCACCCGCGGGCGCTCCACCCCTTGCAGGGGCGAGAGAGGGCGACCGGTGTCGAATTGAAAGAGATAGATCGGCAACTGGCTGTCGCCTAATGGCAAGAAGGCCAAGGTATCGATCTGGGTGAGGGCATTGCGGCTGGCCGGTCGGGTGAGGTTAAAGGCGGCGATGCGGTCTTCCAAGGGGGTCTCTGCGGCGGTGCGTCTGCCCAGGCCAATGCTAAATTGCTGGTTCCCCCGCTCGTCCACTCCTAAGGGCCGCACCTCTCCCAGCTCCAGTTGGGGACTGCTCTCCGGCAGACCGGCCACCACCGGCGGCGCATCCAGCGGCGGCTGTGAGGGCAAAAAGCGCAACTGCACCCCCTCTGGCAGAAGGCGATAGTCCTGGTAGTCGTGCCGGATGGCAAGGGATCCCCTGAACACGCGGCGGGTCAGGCCCTCCAGCGTCCAAAACCCATAGCCCACATTGATGCGGCTGCTCTCCGGCAGCCAGTAACGGGCGCCTCCCTGGGGAGCAGGCACTGCCGTAAACCCCATGAGGACATAAGCCTGCCCCCACACCCCTGACAAAAACAAGAGCACCTGCCGCGGCAGCCCTGACTCCGGCTCCAGCCACAGCTCCCGCAACTGGCCCTCCTGCAGGGGCTCTAGGCGCAAGTGCTGGACAGGGGATCCCGCCAGATCTGCTCGTTCTGAGGAGACGACGCGGTAGCGGCTGGGATCAGCCTCTAGCTCAAAACTCACCGAGGGCAGGAGCGCTTCGGGCCGGCTCACGTACACCGAATACAGCTTGAGCAGGTCCGATTGGTTCACCACCTCCAGTTGCCGCGAATCCAACAGGCGAATGCGATCCCCTTCGGCTACCCACGCCTGCCAACTGCCGTCACGGCGGCGGAGCACATCCAGGGTGGCTGTGAAAGTTTGGGATCCCTCCACCCGCACCTGCTGGCGGTACTGCAAGTTGGGCAGCGGCGGCAATTGCTTTAGAGCAGTGTTGAAGCGCTGCAGCCAAGCTTGGGGATCCAGCTCGGCGCTTGGGGGAGCAGCGCGATCCGACTGGGCCAAAGCCGGATCTGCTGCCTGTAGGGCAACCAGCCCCGTTAGCAGGAAGACAATCCCGCCGAGGTAGCCGCAGCCTCGAAGGGATCCCGGCCGTCGCCATCTCCTGAGTTCGGACTGTCCAGGGGACATTGGCTTACCTCAGCTCACCCTACCAAACGGGGACGCCTCCCAGACCCCAGAGAAAACCCTCCGCAAGGGATCCCTGGTACCTCTATTCGATGGAAATAGACTGGGGACCTTGGGTGGGGGCGGGCGAATCCTCCACCCTCAAGCCCTGCGACTCCAGCCAACTGCGCAGCGGATCTTGCCTGACATCCAAACGCAGCAGGCCGCTCAGGAAGCCCCCACAAAAAGGAACAGGATTGCTCAAAAAGGTCTTCCAGACCTCATTTATCTCCATAGCCACAACACCAACCACCCCCCAATCCTAGCAAGGACGGCAGTTGGGGATCCCCTACGGCCTGGCAATCGCAGCATTCCCGTATCCCCGCCGTTATTGGATATACTCAGCTCAGAGCTGCGCGGGCGCTTGTGATGACCTCTGCAAAACAGCTTGGCAAAATTCTGCTGGTGGACAGGGATCCCGCGGTTAGCCAGCAGTTGAAACGCAGCCTTGAGCAAGCTGGATACAGCGTCTTTGCAGCGCAAAACAACATCAAGGCTTTGGAAGCCATCATTCATCAATCGCCAGATCTGGTGCTGATGGAGTTGGTGCTGCCGGGGCTGAATGGGCTGGAGCTGTTGCAGAGGATCCGCTCGGCTCGTTCCCGCTTGGAGTTGCCGGTGCTGATCCTCTCCAGCTACAACGATGCAGCGGCCATGGTGGCCGCCTTTGACCTAGGGGCAGATGACTACCTCACCAAACCTTTCCTTCCTGAGGTGGTGCTGGCCCGCATTCGCTCTCAAATTGCTCTGGGCGCAGCCCGGCGAGCTGGCACTGCCAAGCAACCCAACCAGGTTGGCAAGGGGCGCTACCAAATGGAACGCTTGATCGGCATCGGCGGCTTCAGCCAAACCTACCTGGCCCGCGATACCCATCGTCCTGGCAACCCGCTCTGCGTGGTCAAGCGCCTGCGACGCATGGACGATAAAGAAGACAAAGACCGAACAGAAGAGCACGAGAAGATAGCGGAAATTGCCAGGGCAGCCTTTGAGCGGGAAGCGCAAATCCTCGAGAAGCTGGGCCATCATCCCTACATTCCCAAGCTGTTGGCCCACTTTGAAGAAGATGGGCAGTTCTACACGGTGCAAGATTTTGTCCGGGGATCCTCGCTGCGGCAGCATGCCAACCGGGGGGTGATCTGGTCGCCGGCCCAGACCGCCCACTTCCTTTGTGAACTCCTCAAGATCCTCGTCTTTGTCCACCAGCATGGCGTCATCCACGGCGATATCAAACCCTCGAATATCATCCAAACCCGACGAGACAAACGCACCCATTTCACCGTGATCGATTTCGGTGCCATCCAGCACATTGATGGCCCGCCTGGCCAAGATCCCTTCTCTGGCGTCTTCATCGGCACCGGCGACTATGCTCCTCCTGAACAGTTGTCTGGCTGCCCCCGCTTCAACAGCGATATTTTCGCCCTTGGTCGGGTGGCCGTAGAAATGTCTATGGGGACGTTGCCGCGGATCGGCGAACCCCTGGCCGAAGCCATTCCCTTCGGCTTCGGGGATCCGCGCCTGCTGGCCATTTTGGAGCGCATGGTTACCCCCGATGCAGATGCCCGTTACCCCACCGCCCAAGCCCTCTTGGATGAGATCCGGCCCCTATACAGGCAACTGCTGGCCGAATGCGCCCGACCCTCGCGGCAGCCGGTGCTTGTAGAACCGGAAGAGATGGAAATCACGGCTGCCGGGCGAGATCGTGGCTAAATGCCTCGGCTTCAAAGTGGCCGCTCATGCCCACAACTTGCCATTCGGCGCTGCGATTTCCCTGCTGGAAGCGCAACCGCCGCGCCCGCAGCGGCACCACCTGGATGACCTCGGCTGGAAACGCCTGGTACTCTCCCAGGTACTGCCGGGGATCCGGCGGCAGGTCGGCACTGCTTTCGATTTGAATCCAAAACACCCGCCCCGCCTGGTTGCCGTAGGCCCGGATCTGCTCTTGGCCTTGGTAGTGCTCCACGCCCCGTAGCCGCTGCCGCCCTACCTGCATAGACTTAGCCCACTCCGGCAAGGGATCCCCCAAACTCACAGCCCACGCCGGCCCGCATAGCCCCAGCCAACACAACAGCAGCAGCCCGCAAACCCAAGGCCATCGGTGTGACCTTCGGTTCCCGCTTTTCAAGGCTCGACCGAACATAGCAAGTTTTCCTCCGCAATTCAAAAAATCGCATCCCTCTCCCGGCTTTGGGGGCGGGGGAAGGAGTTGGGGGTGGACGACAAATTGTCAATTTGGGGCTTCTGGGTTTCCAATCTACCCTTTTAGACGCGGCCCAGTGGCAGCGCCCACAGCCGCCTGCTCTCCGGCAGGCGGGAGTTTACACCCTATCCCCAAACTACGTGAGATAAGCTGAAGGTAAGCCCTAAGGAGAGCATCCCATGCTGGAAACCCCCAATGCCAACCCGGCCTCCCTGGAAAAGCCCTCGCCTTTCCTTTCTGCCGAAACCCTCAACAAGCTGATCGAGAGCAATGCTGAAAGTCGGCCTTGGGGCAGTTTCACGGTGCTGGAAGAGGGCCCCGGCTACAAAATCAAGCGGATTGTGGTGCTGCCCAAGCATCGCCTCAGCTTACAGATGCACTACCACCGCAGCGAACACTGGATCGTCGTTGCCGGCACCGCCAAAGTTACCTGCGGCGATGAAGAGCGGCTGATCACCACCAACCAGTCCACCTACGTGCCCCCCTGCACCAAGCACCGCCTGGAAAATCCCGGCGTCATCCCCCTGGTGATCATCGAGGTGCAAAACGGCCAGTACCTGGGCGAAGACGACATTATCCGCTTCAGCGACGACTACGCCCGCGCCAACGGTGGGCAACCGGCAAAAGCCTGAGCTTGGCATCCTTGGCCAGGTAGCCTAGAACGGGAAAAAGACCATCAGCAGCAAGGCAGCAATCAAGCCCAGCGCCACCTGCACCGCCTGCCCAAAAGGAGGATGGCTGGTCACCACTTCGCCATAGCTGCTCTGGAAGCGGGACAGATCTAGGTAGGGAACTACCCCCCGCCGGAACCATCCCACCACCGCTCCTTCTTGGCCGATCAGCCTGCCTGCCCAGCTCTCCCCAAACAGGAAGTTGCCCAGCGGCCCAAACCGAGAAACATAGCGCAAGAAAATCATCCCCGTCTCATCCTGGAACTTGAGATCGGAGCCAAAGCGATAGCCTGGATCCCCTCGCCCAATCACCCGCCCCTGCAACTGCATCGGCAAGCCGCGCAAGGGGCTGGCGTAGGGGTTGCTCATCGCCTTCAACACCGTCAACGCCGGCGGGTTTTCCAAGCTGGGGTACATCACCGTCATCTTCAGCAGTAGGCCCAAGCTGGCTCCCGCCACGGCCAGGCCGGCAAACATGCCGTAAGACCCTGCCCGTAGAGCCGGGATCCCGAGCACCATCCCCAAGATCGCCCCCAGCCACTCGGCGTTTAACAAAACCACGTCCAGAAGAAAATTGCCGTAGAGCTGCTGGCGGTTGAGCTGCTTGCCCTGGGCCACCACGCTGGCCATGTCGAACTCCACCGGCAGATCCAGTTGTTCGGCATAGGTGCCTAGCGCCCGCACCCGCTTGCCGGTGAGGGGATGGGTGGAGTTCAGCTCCATCCACCAGGCCCAAGGGTTAAACAGATCCCACAAAAACACCCTGCCCACCTGGCTGGGATCCGCAGCCACCCGGTAAGCTGTCCCCGCCATCACCGCCGCCTTGGCATCGTAGATCCCCAAGGCCCGCGTCCCTTCCAGCAGGCGAGCACTGCGCTGTCGGGCTTCCTCATCCTGTTCCCGCTCCCCTTCTTGCACAATGCCAAAGGCTATTTTCACCAGAGCCCGCGAGAGGGCGTTGGGGTTGCCGGTGGTTTCGGCGGCAAAGTGATCGGCAAAGTACTCCCGCACCCGCGACAGATACAGCACCAAGTAGGAGCCAGCCACGTAGAAAAAGTAGGCGACCAGCGCCAAGGAACCTATGTTTTTGCCCCCTCTGCGATCCCGGCGCGTGTCGCGCAGGTAGACGTAGAGGAGGTAGAGGATCTGCACCAACGTGGAAGCCAGGGTCATGACCGCGAAATCCCAGTGGATCACATGCCCCAGCTCGTGGGCATAAACTGTAGCCACCTCCTCATCTTCCAAGTAGGTGAACAGGCCCTCGCTGACGACGATGCGGGCCGTATCCGGCAGGCTGCCATAGGTAAAGGCAGTGGGGTTTTGGTCGCGGATCAGACCCAGCTTCGGCTGCTTCAGCTTGTACTGGCGGCAGACCCGTTCGATCACCTCCGCGCTTTCGGGGCTGCGACGCCCGATTTCTGCCAGGCTCACCCACTGGGTGCCGTAGAGGCTGTGCTGGATCCAGTCCATCAGCCAGGGGGACAAAAAGAAAATCAGGGCGTTGAAGGCCAGGGTGAGCAAAACAGCAAAAAGGAGAGAGCCAAAAGAGAACCCCCCTTCCAAGGTGCCGAAAACGGCCAGGGCCAGCACAAACACCATGCCAAACAATAAGCTCAGGGTTACGCCGGCGGACATTGTCAGGTTGCCGGCAAAGCTGGCCAGAATCAGCGAAACCCCCACTTGGGGGGCGCGGTAGCTGCGCCTTGTTTGTCCGGTTTTAAGACCTGAGGTCGCGGGATCCAATTCGGCCAAGGTGCGGCTGGGATTGAAGCAATAGCGGCTCAGCCAAACGCTCAACAGGCGCAGCTCATGGGGATTGAGGCTTTTCAGAGGTTCCAGCCACAGGGATGCTTCCACCGACAACGTCACCGTCGAGACGGCGCCGGGGTTGCGGAACAAGGTGGGCAGCAAGGGCAGAACTTCCTCTTTTTGCCCAGCCGTGAGGCCGTGAAAACCCAGGATCGCCTGGCGCAGCAGGCTGGAGGGTTGGGGCAGGTCGGCGGTGAGCAACTGGCGGTCTTGGACAAAGCAGTAGCGGCTGAGATCTGGACTGTCGGCGGGATCCCCCCTGCCCGTCGCCGCTTCCGGAGCCAGCCTCACCTGAGTTTTCCAGTTGGCCTGCTGTTGGCCGATGGGGCGGCTGTAGAGGGCCAAGCGCTTGACTTGAGGATAGCGGCTGGGAATTGCCTTCTGGAACCAGGCCGTCAGCCTCTCATGGTTGAGAGCAACGTGAGCAGGGTGGTTGATCATGACCACCAAGGCGTAGTCCTCGGCATTGTCTTGGAGGGGCTGGGCCTTCACCTGGATCCTCAGACGCAGGTTTGCCAAAGTTTGCTCTAGCCACTGCGCCACTTCCTGCTCGTTCATAGCCATCTCCCGGATTGGGTAGGGTAAGCTCAGCTATTGCTGCAACTGCCAATGGCTTGCGACTTTACAGCGGCTATTCTGGCATGTTCCCTGCCAAGGGGATCCCCATCTCCCTACAAACTCAGTACAGCCCCGCTGCCGGGAGAGCGCCCAGAGCCAGCCTGAGCTTCGGGAATTGTTTGGCTACAAAATCGAGCGCTGCCCCTCCGGGCTGATGCCGATGATGGTGAGCTGGCAATCCAGCACCTTAAAGCCGTACTTTTCGGCCACTTTCTGGGTGATGTTGAGGATGGCGCTGTTTTTGAACTCGATCACCTTGTTGGTCTTGACGCACACCAAATGGTGGTGGTGGTGGGGGGCCGGCTGGTTGATCTCGTAATGCTTGTGGCCTTCGGTCAGTTCCAGCTCGCGCAAAATGCCCATGCGAGCCATCAGCTTGACGGTACGATAAATGGTAGAAAGGCTGATGTTGTGGCCTTCTTCCCGCAGCTTTTTGTGCAGATCCTCCGCGCTCAGGTGAGTCCCCTCAGGCAAGTTTTGAAAGGTCTGGAGGATGATTTCCCGCTGCCGAGTGGCTCGCCAGCCTTTGGCATTCAGCTCTGCTTTGAAAGCTTCTTCCGTGTAGACCATGATGCCGCCCCTCCGCTGTTGGGCAACGTCGCCGTAACAGTCAATAAGTTCTGTAATTGATAATAACTGCATTTGCAGCGATGCTAACGACCTTGGTTGTCAACACCAGGAAACCTGCCGGCAGAGGGCGAGAAAGTGGGTGCGGGAAACCGGATGCCCTATTCATTCGGGATGAGCTAGCCTACAGAGCATGGCTAGGGGATGGATTTTTCTGGTGTGCGGGTGAGTCTGGGCTAACATACTCGGGAAAAGGCCCGCGGCATCCCAGCAGCGTTGGTCAGCGTAGTCAATACGGGAAGGGAAAACAAAGATGCGGTTTGAGCAGCCCAAAACCTATTCCATTTCTCTAACCGGCTGGGGCTTCTGGCTGGGATCCCTGGCCTTGGCAGTTTTGCTGACCCGTGTCGGGCTGGGGTGGCTGGTCGCCGGGTTGGTGGCTCTGTTGGTGTTCTTGCTCTCTCTGCCGGTGTTGGTGCTGCTGGCCTTTCGCTGGTGGGCGCGCCGCTGGATCGCCACGGATCGCTGCCCGGTGTGTGGGTCAGAATCGCAGGCCATCGAGGGCAGCCGCTTCTTTTGCCCCAGTTGTGGCGAGCCGCTGTTTGTTGCCGATGGACATTTTTATCGACAAACGCCCCCCGGCACCATCGATGTGGAGCCGCTAGAAGAAAGCGGCTGGGAGTTGCCGAGCTGAGGGATCCGCTCCTGCGGTGGGTCGGCGTTTTTAGAGGGCATTTTGGGTGAAAGGTGCTCTGCAATACTATTGCGAACGACAGCGGCGGGTCTGGCGGCTGGTTGCGATCTGGGTGGGGATGCTCTCGGCGGCGCTCCTGCTGTTGAGCTCAGCTCATTTTTGCCAGGCGACGGCGCAGGGATCCCTGCAACCCCAGGTGGAGACCTACTTGGCCCAGCTGAGCGGTCGCGGCTTTGCTTCCGCCGCCCAGGGGGTTTGGCTGCAGATGGGCGACCAGGTTTTGGGGCAACATCAAGGATCCAAGGCTCTGCCGGCGGCCTCTCTGACCAAGGTGGCCACTACCCTGGCCGCTTTGCAGCAGTTTGGCCCGCACCATCGCTTTGTGACCACCTACTTGACAACAGGTTCCCTGGGAGCGGATGGGGTTTTGCAGGGCGATCTCTGGGTGCTGGGAGGGGAGGATCCCTTTTTTGTTTGGGAGGAAGCCTTCGCGGTGGGGAACGCCCTCAACGCCCAGGGGATCCGCCAGGTGCAGGGGGATCTGGTGGTGGTGGGCCGCTTTTACATGAACTTTTTCCAGGATGTGGCCCGCTCGGGCGCGCTGTTGCGGCAGGGGCTGGATGCCCGCCTCTGGCCGCCGGAAGCCCAGGCGCAATTCCAGACCTTGCCCCCCGGCACGCCCAGGCCGCAGGTGGAGATTTTGGGATCGGTGCGGGTTGCCCAGCAGATCCCCTCGGAGGCCCAGGTCTTGCTCAGGCATGAATCGCCCCCCCTCATTCACCTGCTCAAGCTGATGAACCTCTACAGCAACAATGCCATGGCCGAGATGGTGGCCAATGCAGTGGGGGGAGCAGCTCAGGTGGCACAAATGGCCCAGGCCATCACCGCGATCCCGGCAGAAGAGCTGTACCTGATCAACGGCTCGGGGTTGGGGGTAGAAAACCGCATCTCTCCACGGGCCAACGTGGCCCTGTGGCAGGCGATCCAATCGCTTCTCGAGGAGCAGGGGCTTTCTCTGGCCGATGCTTTTGCCGTCGTCGGCCAGGACGTGGGGGTGCTGGAGCGGCGGCTGCTGCCGGCGATCTTGATCGCCAAGTCGGGCACCCTGAGCGGCGTCAGCACCTTGGCGGGGGTATTGCCCACCCAGCAGGGGGATATCTGGTTTGCCCTGATGAACGGCGGATCTGACCTGGCCGGCTTGCGCGCCCAGCAGGGGCAATTCCTCAGCCAGCTCCAAGCGCAATGGGGATCCCCTGCCGCCTTACCCAAACGCTGGACGCCCCGCTCTCTGGATACGGGATCCCGCACGGAGCCTTTGCTACGTCCTCTTTGGCCACTCTAACTCTTTTGCAGGGAAACTTTGCCGATGGGGCGTACAGGGATCGAACCTGTGTAAGGCAAATTATGAGTTTGCTGCCTAAACCGCTCGGCCAACGCCCCTTATTCTTCTACTCTAGCGCTCTTGTCTTTATCCAAAACGGGGTGAAAAAGAGCTACTCGACGGGATAAGCTGCATGTCGGTGATTGTGAGGGCAGAGGCGATGGCAAGGGACTCCGTCCCGCTGGCGCGAACGGCGCGTTCTTGGCAGGGTCAACTGACGTTGGGCTTGGGTCTGATTGCCGTGTCCCTAGCCCTCTGTTTTGGCTTTTTGACCTTTGGTCAGCACTACCTCAACGGCGAGCGAGCCGCCGCGGATTTCCGGCCTGCCGGGGAGAGCTTGGCCCCCTCTGTTGCCCTCGATACTGAGCTTCCGACGGCACCGCCCCTCACTGACCTCCCCTCTGCCGAGGGATCCCCGCTGCAACTCTGGCTTGTTACTTTTTTAACTGTGTTTGTGGCGGAAATGGGCGACAAGACGCAGTTGGCAACCTTGCTCATGAGTGCCCAATCCCAATCTCCTTGGGCGATCTTTTTCGGTTCCGCCAGCGCTTTGGTAGCTGCCAGCTTGCTCAGCGTGGTGCTGGGGGAAGGTCTGGGGCAAGTCATCCCTCCAGGCTGGCTACAATGGTTGGCGGGTGCAGGGTTCCTGGTGATCGGGGGCTATGTGCTGTGGCAGGAATGGCGCGGCGACGATCCCCCAGAGCGCCAGCCCCTTCTAGAAGGCAGAACAGAGGAGAGAGCAACAGAGGAACGTGTTGATCCAAGATAACGACAGCCAGACCCCACCGTTTTTGCTGCGGCAAATGGCTGGACGGGCGGCGCTGGTGAGCTTCGGCTCGATTCTGCTGGCGGAAATGGGCGACAAAACTCAATTGGCCACTCTGCTCCTCAGCGCCCGCTCGCAAAACTCCGGGGTGATCTTTTTGGGCGCTGCTGCCGCTTTGATCAGCACCAGCCTCATCGGAGTGTGGGCAGGAGCTTGGGTGGCGCGAATGATCCCACCCCGCTGGATCAAGACCCTGGCAGGAGTGGGGTTTGTTTTGATGGGCCTGGCCCTGTTGGGGGAATCCCTAGCCGGCTGAGCAGAAGGCTCCAGAAAAGTGCCGGCCAAGCATGTTAGGATAAAAACCACCTTCTTTGGGCACTCCACTTCATACCGGATAACCGGTCAGGAAGACCAGCATGGCCAAAAAACGCAACCTGAAGCGGGAAAAAGCCGAGCGCAACCGCGAATATGCCAAGCAGTTTCAGAAAAGTCGTGCTCGCAATGGCCGCCGCTTCCGTTCTGCTCCCCGCGACAATGAGGCCAGCGCTGGCGAAGAACAGCCGTGAGGGGGGTTTTGTCGAGAGAGTCTGTGGATCCATCCTGTGAACAGAGCTAGCCCAACAAACCTGCTATCGTAGGCAGGGGTGGGCTGGAGCGGATGAAGATGAAATACCGACGAATTCTCCTAAAGCTGAGTGGTGAAGCCCTGATGGGGGAACGTCCCTACGGGATCGATCCCGAAATCTTGCAGGCCATTGCCAGCGAAGTGGCCGCGGTGGTGCGGGCCGGTGTGCAGGTGGCGATCGTGGTGGGCGGGGGCAATATCTGGCGCGGGCGCAAAGAGGCGGCTGCCCAAGGGATGGATCAGGCTTCTGCCGACTACGTGGGGATGCTGGCCACCGTCATCAACGCCCTGACCTTACAAGATGCCATCGAGCGAGCCGGGATCCCGACGCGGGTACAGACGGCCATCGCCATGCAAGAGGTGGCAGAGCCTTACATTCGTCGTCGCGCCATTCGTCACCTGGAAAAGGGGCGGGTGGTGATTTTTGGCGCTGGATCTGGAAATCCCTTCTTTACCACCGACACGACGGCGGCCTTGCGGGCGGCGGAGATCGATGCCGAGGTGATCTTCAAGGCCACCAAGGTGGATGGGGTTTACGATGCGGATCCCAAGACCCACCCCCAGGCCCGCCGCTACGATGTCCTCAGCTATCAGGATGTGCTCACCCACGATTTGCGGGTCATGGACAGCACCGCCATCGCCCTCTGCAAGGAAAATCAATTGCCCATTGTGGTCTTCGACCTGACCACCCCCGGCAACATCTATCGCGTGGTGCAGGGAGAGCCCATCGGCACTTGGATCGGGCAACGAACTGTCGAAAACAACGGGATCCCTGCCAGGTTGGCCCAGGAGACTTGATCCCAGCTGGGCGCAGTCCAGGCTACCCAAAAAACTGGGCCTAAGGCCCCGTCCTACCGCTACGCCGTTCCCCTTTGGTGGGCCGTAGGCCCTTGCTGTTGTAGAACCACCAGTAATCCTGACGCGAGGAGAATCCTTTGCCTCTAGGCGAGGGAGTATGTCAAACTGAGGTCGGCCCTGAGTGCCCAGCGATGCCCTGGCATGAGTTGGAGTTGAGGAGTAACCTGGCCCAAAGGTGTGCTCAGGCCATTGGGAGGAGAAGGCGATGACAGAGCAGATCCGGCATTCGGCCCCAGGGGATCCCGTCTCGCCCAGCCCCTCTGCTGTCCAAAGCGCTCCCCGCCGCTTCCGTGGGCGCTGGGGTCGGCGCTTGCTGCAGGGCTTGGCTCTCCTGCTGGCTTTGGCCGTCGGCTTCGGCTACTGGCGGTGGCAGACTTGGATCCAGCCTGTAGGAGGTTCAGAGCCGATCCAGGTGAGGATCCAGCCGGGCAGCAGCAGCCGTCGGATCGGGCAACAACTGCGCCAAGCAGGGGTGATCCGCTCGGCTCTGGCCTGGGAGCTGTGGAGCCGCACCTTCGGGCGCGACTGGATCTTCCAGGCGGGCACCTACGCTCTGGATCCCAACCAAGACATGCTGACCGTAGCGCAACAACTGCGGCAGGGAAGGATCTTGCAGAGACGGCTGACCATCCCGGAGGGTTGGCGCATCGAGCAGATGGCGGCAGCTTTGGCCGAGCGCAACTGGATGCCAGCCGAAGTTTTCATTGCCACAGCCCGCGTGATCCCTCCCCTTGATTGGCTGCCCCCCAGCTTGAGCTCTTTGGAAGGCTACCTGTTCCCGGATACCTATCTTTTTCCCGTCGAACAGGTGGAGGGATCCCTGCCCGATCGGCAAAAGGCCCAGGCGGTGATCGACGCCATGCTCCAGCGATTTGTTGTGGTGGCCCTGCCCCTGTTTCGGCAGCACACCACTGCCCTGTCTCTGCACGAGTGGGTCACCCTGGCCAGTATTGTGGAGCGGGAAGCCGTGGTGCCGGAAGAGCGCGCTTTGATCGCGGGCGTCTTCTTGAACCGGCTCAAGCAGGGAATGCCCCTGGGAGCCGATCCGACGGTGGAATATGCCTTGAATATCCGGCAAACTCCGGATCGCCGCCTCACCCTTGCTGAGGTGCGTACCCCCTCTCCTTACAACACCTATCTCAACCCCGGCTTGCCCCCTGGCCCCATCGCCAGCCCAGGCTTGGCCAGCCTAAAAGCCGTTTTGGAGCCTGAAAAGACCGATTACCTCTACTTTGTAGCCCGCTACGATGGCACCCATGTTTTCAGCAAAACTTTAGCCGAGCACGAGGCAGCCCAATTGCAGATTCTTCAAGAGCGCCAGCAAGCTGCCCAGGGATCTCGGCCCAGTTCTCAAACAAGTCCTTAGCCGAGAATGGTACGTAAGCCTTGGTTCAAGCTCCTGCAACCGGATGTGGTGGTGCCCGGCACTGTCTTGAAGTTGCGGGCCGAAGACCTGTGGGCCTGGCAGGTAAAAGGCGTCATCTTCGATGTGGACGATACGCTGGTGCCGATCCGACAGGCTGAGGTGGCTCCTGCTGTGGCCGCTTGGCTGGAGCAGTTGCGTCCGCACTTTCAAATTTGGCTGGTGAGCAACAACATCAATCGCAACCGCATCCAACAAATTGGAGAAAGCCTGGATCTACCTTACATTCACCGCGCTGGGAAGCCTTCACGGCGGGCCTTGCGGCGGGCCGTAGCTCAGATGGGCTTGCCGGTGGAGGCAGTGGCCATGGTGGGAGATCGCCTATTGACCGATATTTTGGCGGGCAATCGGCTGGGCTTGGTGACCGTGCTGGTCAACTCCCTCCTATCCGCAGAAGTCGAGAAGAACCCTACTACCCTCTTGGATCCCCGCTTTTGAGAGATTCTTTGGACAGCCCAGGCGCTCCGCGCCGCTAGCGCGACCTCTCCCTCAGGGACACCCTCACCCCCGGCCTCGCTCCCTCAGGGACAGCCCAAGCGCTCCGCGCCGCTCACGCGACCACCCCCGGCCCCTCTCCCTCAGGGACAGCCCTCACCCCCGGCCCTTCTCCCTCAGGGAGAGGGGAGCTGGGAAATAACGAGCTGTTTCCTTGTTATTTGCAATGACTCTATAGATTGTCACGGGGTAGCGCATCCGCCAGTTGAAATCGAGAGATAGCCCGCAGAACCGACCCATCTGCCCAAGTTTTTTGTAGAGTGACGGCAGGCCGGATCCCGCATTGAGGCCCAGTGGGCGGCGGTGCGAGGGCGGCGTGAGATCTAGCCAAAGTTCAACATGCGAACCATCCCTATCGTCAAGTCTGTCCTGCAACGGCTAAAGTCCGTGCTGAAAAAATCTCTGCGTTCTGCTCCGAGTTCTCCTCGCCCCAGATCCCTGCTTGTAGCCAATGGACGGAGCCTTATCAAACTGGGCAGCGTTCTGGCTTTGCCCTTGCTGTGCTCGGCATGGCCCGCTTGGGCCCTGACACGGGTGGCGCGTCCGGAGCTGCGCGATCTAAAGCGTGCAGCCATAGTTCGGGTGGTCGACAACAACACCCTGGTTGTCCAGCTTGAAGGGGATTTGGATTTGCGGCTGGTGCAACTGATCGGGATCGATCCCCTGCCGGCGGAGATCAATCCTACGTGGACGGAGCTGCGCGGACAAACCCCTTTGGCGGTTTACAATGCCGGCCAATATTTGCAGACGGCTTTGCTGGGACGGGAGGTGTTTCTGGAGTTGGATCCTGCCCTGGCTCCCGCTCCCACGTTACCTGCCTACGTTTGGCAGGCCAATACCCTCATCAACCAGGAAATGCTGTTTTTGGGCCATGGCCTGTTGTCTGGGCGAACCGATGGCCTCAAGTATGGCCCTATCCTCAGAGAAGCAGCCACTGCGGCAAGGCAACAGGGGCGCGGCTATTGGACGTCCTATGGCCCTCGCTGACCTGCTCCCCACGGCCAGTCGCGTTGGCGGGATGAAGTCCTGGCGTAGCTCTTAACTGGGAACTTTAGGTCGCTTTTCGCTAAAACAGCCTGTAAGTTCCAGGCCTCCCTCTCTATCCTTGGCTG
>NZ_JANSJI010000312.1:0-651 GCF_047462475.1 Synechococcus sp. H55.11 | reverse complement strand
CTTGGGGGCTGGGGCAGATCCTGAGTTTGGATCGGGAGCGGCAGCGAGCGACCCTGACCCGGCTGGGCGGCCCTTGGGGGATCTGGCGGCAGCAAGTCTTCTCTTATTCTCTCACTCAATTGCAAGGGGTGCGGCTGCAGCGGCTGGGACAGGAGATCTTGGATGAGGAGGCGCAGGAGAGCTTTCAGATCCAAGCTCAGGTGCGGTTGCAGTTCCGCCGCGGCGCTTTTGAACAAGAGCCTGAAGAAAAACTTCAAGAAGAAGTTATCGCTTGCTTCAGCAGCCAATCGGCGATCAAAAAAGGCGAGCCAGAAGCCCTTGCCCTGGCGCGGCGATTGGTGAACTGGATTCAGGACTATCTTAACCTGTGAGGTTCTCTCCTAGGCAATTCCCGAAGTTATGAAAGTTGTTGACTGGGATACTTGGCAATCTTCGGCAAACTGCCGAGAATAGGCGTGGATTTGAATAGGCGACCTTGCCCATCTTAATTTTGGCAATGCTAAGCTGTCATGACCATTCCCTGGGAGACTGTTGTTGAGGAAGCTTTGGGCAACTGGCCGTGGCTGCGTTTGTGGGCAGCCACGTTCCGGGCGGTCTCGTATAAGCAGCTGGCGCTTCCGCCGATCTACGCGGGGGAACTATCGGTGGGCG
>NZ_JANSJI010000311.1:0-652 GCF_047462475.1 Synechococcus sp. H55.11 | reverse complement strand
AACCTGCAACCATCGACTTAGAAGGTCGGTGCTCTATCCATTGAGCTAGCAAGGCCAGACGCAGAGCCATTATATCCCCGACCCAGTACCCCGACTGGCCTGCCTCTGCCTTGGACTTCCGTATTTTGGCTTGGGCAAGTTGCGCGATTTGACTTAAGGAGCCGGGTCCGGATCCCTTCACCATGAGAATGTTGGCGATTCTGGATTTTGCTTAGGATATGAACGTCAAAGAGATCGTCCGCCAGGCTCTCAAAACGGGGCGCCTAAGCCTCTTTCAGGAAACTTGCCTGTACGAGCTGTTTGAAACCAACTGTCCAGATGAGGAAGACCTGCGGGCGGCAGATGCTTTGATCAATGCCCTTTTGGATGGCGCTGTGCAACGGGAGAGCCACAACTGGGATCCCTGTGCATCGATGCCAGACTTCGCCGCCTTTCCCCTTAAAATTGACGAGCAGAGAACAAAAGAGTACCCATTCAGGGATCCCCTGTAACCAAGCCATCTTGGGGAAGACCCGGCCAAAATGGGTGTTGAAAATCGGGATCCCTATGCCACCGCTCCCTGATCCTGGTTCAGTTGAGGACAAGCAGAGCCCTCCCGGCCTGGGATCCCTCTCTCCGGCGGCCAGGCGTCTGCTGCGCCTCTACCATGGCG
>NZ_JANSJI010000310.1:0-657 GCF_047462475.1 Synechococcus sp. H55.11 | reverse complement strand
GGGGTGAGGGGGTGTTCGTCTCATTGGTATTCGGGATAACTTTGGAAGTGGTTGCGTTCTTGACACTCCCACCGCCTAAAGGGGGGGATTCTTACGCAGTCCACAAACGAGCCCGTAAAGGCACTGTCAAGACGCCTCTAGACAGTTCCGTGTTGCAGATGCATCTCCATCCGAAGGGGCTGTGCTAAAACCAAGGCAGCGCTCAGCCAGGTGAGCCATGCCAAAAGTTTGGGCGGCAGTCTTGCTCAGTGTATCGCTGTGGATCCCGCAGCCTGCTTGGGCAATTACCCTCGAACAAGTGCCCAACCCCCGCCGCCAGTATGGAGGATGGGTTTCCGACACCGCCAACATCCTCAGCAGCAGCACTGAAAACGAGCTCAACCGTCTCCTCACCCAGCTTGAGCAGCGTACCACTGCCGAGATGGCAGTGGTGACGGTACCCAATACTCAGGGATATGCCACGCCGAAAGCGTTCACCACGCAGCTATTTAACTACTGGGGCATTGGCAAGGCCGGTCGCAACAACGGCGTGTTGTTTCTCATCTCGGTAGGGGATCGGCGGGTGGAAATTGAAACCGGCAGGGGTTTGGCCACCATCCTTCCCGACAGCCGCGTTCAGCAGATTATCGACCAGCAGATCCTGCCCAAGTTTCGCAA
>NZ_JANSJI010000309.1:0-659 GCF_047462475.1 Synechococcus sp. H55.11 | reverse complement strand
AGGGGCTTGAGCACGGCGCCGAGATAGAAAACAGAGCAAATCTTCACCCATTGTGACACGAGGCGATCCTATCCCCTTGGCTTGTCCTAAAGATCACTCCTTGCCCGGCTTTTGCCCAAGCTGCAAATCGGCGGGGGTATTGCAATTGGTGAGCATCGTTTGAGTCTGGCCCAGCAGGCGGGGAAACATTTTCTCGCCAGAGGTGCCAGGCGGGATCCGCCATCGGTGCATAGCGCTTCGGCCAGGGGGGGAGAATGTAAACTGCGTTGGCATAGGCTGCTGCCACCTGGGCCACCCGTCGCAAGAGGGGGATCCCATCCCCAAAGCCTTGTCGGATCCCATGCGGCGGCTGTTGCCCCCGGCCAAAATCAGGACAGCAACTGCAGGTAGGGGAGCTCCAAGGCATTTTGGGCGAGGTTGTGGCTCCTTGGTCACCCAACTCTTCCGCTCCCGTTGGTTAAAAACTCAGGTGTTGTTGTAGCCAACCTGCAGAAGGGTTTTGACATACTCCCTACTCTAAAGAACGAGGGTTCTTGTTAGATTACTGGCCGGGACAGGATTGCTTGTTCTCAGTTACAAGGGCAAGAGCCTAGCATAGAGATCTAGCCCCCCTCACTGTTGCGTTGCCGCTATGTCTGAGCCTTCTGGCCGTCTGGTTT
>NZ_JANSJI010000308.1:0-12865 GCF_047462475.1 Synechococcus sp. H55.11 | reverse complement strand
TGCGAAGCAGATACCTTGAGCTTGCAGGAGATAGTCAGGACTTGGGCCATGTCACAATTATCCGTCGTCCGCATTTCTCCCGACCCTGACCCTACGGCGGGGCTCCTGCGGTTTCTAGCTGATCCTACCTCTACCCATCTGGAAAACCCTGCCTGGCAGCTATTGATTGGCTCGGTAGAGCAACCCCAGCCCTACGGCCATACAGATCAAGTTGGGCAACCAAGCCGCCACCGCCGGTCCCAGCGTTCCAATTTGTCCCAGAGCTTGGGTGATGAACAACAGCACATAGAAGGCAAAGATAATCAGCACACTGATGCCCAACCCCAACGAGGAACTGGTGCGCTGCGGGCGCAACCCCAAGGGCGACCCAATGAGGGTGAAGGCCAGGCAGGCAAAGGGAATGGCATACTTTTGGTGGAGGCTGACCTGGAGGCGACGCACCCGCTGCAGATCTCCAGAGCTGGCGATCACCTCAATGTAATGGTTCAGCTCGCGAATGTTCATTTCCTCAGGGCTGCGGATCTCCTGAGCCAGCTCCAGCGGCGCCCGCGGCAGGCGCAGCTCCTGGCGGCTGAAGGTGGCGATGTTGCTGTAGGTGCCGTCGGGCGAGACGATGTAGTTGGTGCCCTCTTCAAACACCCAGAGGTTCTCCTGGGGATCCCAGCGCCCCCGCTGGGCCAGCAGAATTTGGCTGAGAGCCTCGTTGGAAAAATCGAGGACGATTACGCCGCGCATCTGCTGGCCATCGAAGCTGCGGGCATAGAACTGACGGGTTAGCCCTTGCCGGCGGGAAAAACTGCCGTCCGGCTCCGGCGCAAGGATCTCGCCAAATTCTTGGTAGAGGATATTCTCTCGCCGGAAGTCCGGATCCCGGTTCAAAGCACGGTTTAAAGTCAGGGCCGCCTGGCGGTTGCTCACCGGCACCACCAGCTCGTTGAACAGAAACGTCAACGTCGTCACCAACAGGCTGAGGATGAGAGCCGGCACCACCAGACGGTAGAGGCTCACGCCGCAGCCGCGCAGGGCTGTGATCTCGTTATCGGCAGACAGGCGCCCATAGGCCAGCAACGTCGCCAGCAACATCGACATCGGGAACGTCAAGACGATGATCCCCGGTGCCCGCAGCGCGAACACCTGCAAGGCTGCCGAAATCGATAACCCCGCCTCCACCACCAGGCGCACCAGCTCGAACAGGGATCCCACCGCCATCACCAAGGTTGTGAAAGCTCCCACCCCAAAGAGAAAAGGCAGCAGCATCTCCGAGAGGACATAGCGATCCATCAGGCCCACCGCACAAGCCAGGGAGAACGTGCTCGAGAGCTGACCGACTGAATGGGTGGGGGGTGAATAAAGTTTCACGAAACCAGATCCAGAACAAGCAGTAGGCTGATCCAGCCAGAGCAGCCGGAGGCTGTTAACGACTCTAGACCGGAACGTCGGCGAATGAAAGGTTCATGGCCTCAATCAAACAACTGCTGTCGAGCAAAAGTGAGTCTCAACCTAGAATTGGGCTTGACAGGCTGCTTTCAGAAAGTTGCGAGCATGGCTTCCTCTTCCCCCGATCTCAAAGGTTTGCTGGAAAAACTCCTGGAACTGCGGCAACAAGTTGTACAGGGATCCCAGACCTACTTGGCTGCTTGGGGCTGCTCTGGGGATCCCTCTCCCGCCATGCACAACCTGGCGCGGTATCTGGCTTTGCGGCAACAGGATCTGCGCAGCCTGCAACTGGAGCTGGCCGCCCTGGGGCTGTCGTCGCTGGGGCGATGTGAATCGCGGGTTTTGGAAAGCCTCGATGCGGTAATCGCCATTTTGGCCGCCGCTCAAGGGCTGAGTCATGAAGGACCCAGCTATGAAGCGTTTTACGCCGGGGATGCGGCCCTAGAGCAGCACACCGAGGCTCTCTTTGGCCCTCCCTCCCCCCACCGCCGCGCCCGCATCATGGTAACCCTGCCCAGCGAAGCTGCCGAGCAGCCGGAGCTGCTGCTGGAGTTGTTGCAACGGGGCATGGACGTAGCGCGAATCAACTGCGCCCACGACGATCCCTCGGTGTGGGAGAACATGCTGGCCCACTTGCGCCGGGCCGAAGCCCAGACCCAGCGGCGCTGCAAGATTTTGTTCGACCTGGCCGGCCCCAAGATCCGCACCGGCCCGGTGGTTATGCCTCCCGGCAAAGCCAAGGTGTACCGTGGGGATCGCATCCTGCTCACGGCAGCCATGCCGCCGGTCAACTCTGACATCTCCTGCCAGGTGGCTTGCACCCTGCCGGAGATTTTGGCAAACCTGCAGGTGGGGACAACCGTCTGGATCGACGACGGCAAGATTGGCGCCCGCGTAGTGGGGATCGAGCCGGCAGGCGTGGTGCTGGAGGTGGACAAAGTTGCTCCCCAGGGCAAGAAGTTGCGAGCCGAAAAAGGCCTCAATTTCCCCGATAGCCAGCTGCAGATCCGCCCCCTCAGCGAGAAAGACTGCCAAGACCTGGATTTTGTGGTGCAGCATGCCGACTTGGTGGGTTATTCCTTTGTCCAGCAGCCGGCGGATTTGCAGTTGCTGTTTTCCGAGCTGGAGCGGCGGCAGGCCCGGCCCGACTTGGGGTTGATCCTCAAAATCGAAACCCGACAGGCGGTGAAAAATCTGCCAGCTCTCATCGCGACGGCTGCTGATAGGCCGCTGGGGGTGATGATTGCCCGGGGAGATCTGGCCGTGGAGATCGGTTGGCTGCGCTTGGGCGAGATCCAAGAAGAACTGCTGTGGATTTGCGAGGCCGCCCATGTGCCGGTGGTGTGGGCTACGCAGGTGCTGGATCAGCTCACCAAAGAGGGCCTGCCCTCGCGGCCCGAGCTTTCCGATGCGGTGATGTCCGCCCGCGCCGAATGCGTGATGCTCAACAAAGGCCCCTATCTGCTGGAGGCGGTCGCCCTTCTTGACGAGCTGCTGGCCCGCATGCAAGCCCACCAGCACAAGAAAAGCCAACGCCTGCGGGCTTTGTATTCCTGGCAGTAGAGGAAGCTCGTTAGAGGCGGAACTTCTCCCCCAGGTAATACTTGCGCACCAAGGGATCCGCCGCCAGCTCTGCTGCCGTGCCCTTGGCCAAAATGGCTCCATCGTTGAGAATGTAGGCCCGGTCGGTGATCTCCAGCGTCTCCCGCACGTTGTGGTCGGTAATCAACACGCCGATGCCGCGATGCTTCAGCTTGGCCACCACCTCCTGGATATCCGCCACCGCAATGGGATCCACCCCCGCAAACGGCTCATCCAGCAGCAGAAATTTCGGCCCGTGGATCCCGGCAGCCAAGGCGCGGGCGATCTCGGCGCGGCGCCGCTCTCCCCCCGAGACCTGCAGGCCCAGGCTGTGGGCCACATGGGCAATGCGGAACTCCTCCAGCAGTTGGTTGAGGCGTTGTTGCCAAAGGCGGCGAGGCACCCGTGTCTGCTCCATGATCAGAAGCAAGTTGTCTTGGATGCTGAGGCGACGAAAGATGCTCGGCTCCTGGGCCAGATAGCCGATCCCCAACTGGGCCCGGCGGTGCATCGGTAGGTGAGTAATATCTTGGTCATCCAGCCAGACATGGCCTCGGTTGGGCTGGATCAGGCCGGTCATGATGTAGAAGGTGGTGGTTTTCCCTGCCCCATTGGGCCCCAGCAGCCCAACAATCTCTCCCTGCTGAATGTGCAAGCTGACGTCGCTCACCACCTCACGGCGGCCATAGCGCTTACAGATGTTTTCTAGGTAGATCTGCATAGGGCCGGCACAGAGTTGCTGATCAAGGCTTCCTATCCAATGCTTACGACAGCCTGTCACCCAGATAGGGATCCCGGCTGCCGTGGCACACCAGGTGCTCTCTTGAGGATGCCCCAAACCTGGTCCACAATCCAGGGGAGTGCAGGCAGTAATGGTTGCCCTCAAGCCAACCGGAGGAATCTTCGATATCCTCCCCACCCATCAAAATGGGATCGTTATGGGATCTGTGGCCTTGCCATGCTCCGCTGCCCAGCCTGCCATTGGCTAAACCCCGACTCCGATCGTCGCTGTCGCCGCTGTGGACACTTTTTGCGTCGTCGCTCGCTTCCTGTTGCCAGGAGCGGATCCCTGGCTTTCAGCCCGAGAAGGCCGAAAATCCGCTGGGATCGCGTCCTGGCTTCCTCAGCAATACTGGGGGTTTTGGCAGGGTTGGGGCAACTGTCTTGGCATGGGCTGCAGCCGCTGCTGCAAGATCCGCCCCCGCCCGGCGATAGCCCACCAGCTCTGGGGCGATAAGGCCACAACGTCATCGAGCTTGAGGGAATTTGTCAATCCGGGAGCCGAGGCAGACCTGTGGAGTGGTCGAAGCCGACGGATGCCACTATCATGTGACCAACCCAGGACAACCCCGCTCTGGCGGATTGTCGCCGTCAACCCTTGATGAGGCTTGGTCACCATGAACTTACATCTTAAAGCTGCCGCCGTTTTAGCGCTGCTGACCACGGCAGCCGTGGCCTCCACTGCCGCCGCCACAACCCCCAACGCCTGCTTCCTGCGCTATCTCATGGCTTCCCGAACCTGTCCCAACTGCCGCCTGGGATCCCTCGAGCTGAGCAACCTGGATCTGGCAGAGGCTAACTTCCAGGGTGCCGACCTGATTGAGGCCAATCTGGAGCGCACCCTCTTGACGGGCGCCGATCTCAGTCAGTCTTACCTGGTGGGGGCCAATTTGCGGCGGGCGCAATTGCGCGGAGCTAACCTGAGTGGCGCCTACCTGGAGGGGGCAGATTTGCGGGGCGCCAACCTGCGAGGGGCCGACCTCTCTTCTGCATCCCTGTACGGCGCCGACTTGCGGGGGGCCGATCTGCGCGAGGCCAATCTGGCTGGGGCTGACCTGCGCTTTGCCCGCACCTGGGGCGCACGCCTGCAGGGCGCCGTTCGGGAATAGCGCAAAAGGCCGAGATCAATTCTCGGCTGGCTCGCCACTGCCCACTTCCCCTCTCCTGCTCCGGGAGAGGGGTCGGGCCCAGTGCGGATGGCGAGACTCGAACTCGCAAGGCAAAGCCACACGCCCCTCAAACGTGCGCGTATACCAATTCCGCCACATCCGCTTCTAAGCCTAACCATCATAGCGGCAGAGGTGTGCAGTTGTTAAGGGCATTGGCCCTCTTGCATCCTGCCGCGGTAAGGTCAATCCTCCGTCCAAAACCGCTCCGAGAGATACTTGTCAGCCCCGTCGCAAAAGATGGTCACCACCACTCCGGAGGAAAGTTGACGGGCCACCTGTAGGGCTGCCACCACATTGGCCCCGGCAGAGATGCCCACCAGCAAGCCTTCTTCTAGGGCCAGGCGCTTGACCATTTTCTGGGCTGCTTCTGTGGAGATCTCGATGTGCTGGTCGGGCAGGGTGGGATCGTAGATCTCGGGCTTGAGGGCGGTGGCCATGTGCTTGAGGCCTTCTAAGCCATGAAAGGGAGAGTCCGGCTGCATGGCAATGATTTGGATATCGGAGCGGCACTCCCGCAGGCGCCGCCCTACCCCCATACAGGTGCCGCTGGTACCCAGCCCGGTTACAAAATGGGTGACCTGCCCCTGGGTTTGCTCCCAGATTTCTACTCCTGTGGTCTCGTAGTGGGCCTGCCAGTTGGCGGGGTTGCTGTATTGGTCGGGGTAGAAATAGAGCTCGGGGTTTTCGGCGTAGAGGGCGCGGGCTTTCT
This sequence comes from Synechococcus sp. H55.11, assembly GCF_047462475.1. Taxonomy (NCBI): domain Bacteria; kingdom Bacillati; phylum Cyanobacteriota; class Cyanophyceae; order Synechococcales; family Synechococcaceae; genus Synechococcus; species Synechococcus sp. H55.11. The sequence goes on along the minus strand of NZ_JANSJI010000308.1, from coordinate 7,189 downwards.
CGATGGCCCCATCGGATCCCAGGGCGGGATCCGTCAAGACCAGATCCACGCCGTAAGCCGCGAGGATCTTCTTGCGCTCCGGGCTGGCGTTGGCTGGCAGGGCCAGCTTGACTTTGTAGCCTAAGGCCGCCCCGATCCAGGCGTAGGCGATGCCGGTGTTGCCGCTGGTGGCATCCAGGATGATCTTGCCGGGGGTGAGCTTGCCCTGGCGTTCGCCGGCGCGAATCATGTTCAGGGCAGGGCGATCTTTGACGGAGCCACCGGGGTTGTACCACTCTGCCTTGCCGTAAACCCGCACCGATTCCGGCAAATCGGCAGCCACTCGCCGCAGGCGGATAAGCGGTGTTCCACCCACCAGCTCAATGGGGCTATCGACGGCAGAAAATAAGGGGCGAGAAGAAAATGCAGTCGGATACAAGGGGGATCCCTCGCTAGACAGGCATTGACTGGACAGCCATTGCTCATCTTATCCTGGCCTTTCTCGGCTCTTGAGGGCTTTTTCTGGCCCCTGGCCAGCTTTCCTAAAAACCTGTGGCTAGACTCTAAGATGGGGGTAGCAGGGCAAGAGTTCTGGACAACGGCACGATGCGGAGGGGCATGGCAGAAATCGGCATTGTAACCGCCCAGCAGTTCGACCGCCGACGGGGCCAGATCCACGTCTACGACGGTGAGGGCAAAGGCAAGTCCCAGGCGGCGCTGGGGGTTGTGCTGCGCTCCATTGGTTTGGGGATCGAAAAGGCGGCCCCCAGCCGGGTGTTGTTGGTGCGGTTTCTCAAGGGGCCGGGCCGCACCTACGCCGAGGATGCGGCCATTGCTGCTCTGCAGCGGGGCTTCCCCCATCTCATCGATCAATTGCGCACCGGACGCGGGGAGTTCTTCGGCCCGGACGAGATCACCAAGTTCGACCGTCAGGAGGCCCGCCGCGGCTGGGATGTGGCCAAGGGAGCTTTGGCGTCAGGATTTTACTCGGTGGTGGTGCTGGATGAGCTCAACCCGGTGCTGGATCTGGGCCTGCTGCCGGTGGATGAGGTCGTCAACACCCTCAAGCAAAAGCCGGAGGAGATGGAGGTGATCATCACCGGGCGGGGGGCGCCCAAGGAAATTATCGACCTGGCAGACTTGCACTCGGAAATGCGCAGCCTGCGCCGGGGGGCGGATCCCCAAAACGGCCAGCCCAGCGGCATTGAGATCTACACCGGCAACGGCAAGGGAAAATCCACCAGCGCTCTGGGTCGGGCTCTACAGGCCATCGGGCGCGGCATCAGCAAGGATCTCTCCCACCGCGTGCTGATCATGCAGTGGCTGAAGGGGGGAACGGGCTACACGGAAGATGCGGCCATTCGGGCCTTGCGAGAAAGCTACCCCGACCTGGTGGATCACCAGCGTTGCGGTCGGGATGCGATTGTCTGGCGAGGTAAACAGCAAGAAATCGACTATGTAGAAGCGGAGCGGGGCTGGGAGTTGGCACGGGCAGCTATTGCTTCCGGCCTGTACAAAACCATCATCTTGGATGAGCTGAACCCGACGGTGGATCTGGAGCTGCTGGATGTGGAGCCGATCGTGCAGGCTTTGTTGCGCAAGCCGCGCGATACGGAGATCATCATTACGGGCCGCTGCCATGCCCCCTTGCCCTATTTCGAGCTGGCCTCTGTCCATTCGGAAATGGTGAGCCACAAGCACTATGCCGAGCAGGGAGCCGATCTGCGACGCGGGGTGGACTATTGATGGGATCCTTCGCAGCGTTCTGGCAACCGTTGTCCCCAGCCCTGTCTGTTTTGGCTTGGCCGCCAGACTCCAAGATGCTGGCTCAGTCGTTGCTCAGCCTTTTCCAGACGGAAGTGTGGGTGGAGGGGGGGGAGCGCATTCCCGCCGGCCCGCTGGTGGTGGTGAGCAATCACCGCAGCTTCCTGGATGCGCCGGTGCTGATCGCGGGGTTGGATCGGCCAATTCGCTTTGCCTGTCATTACTACCTGTCTCAGGTGCCGCTGCTGCGGGAGGTGGCCCTGGCACTGGGTTGCCTTCCCCTCAAGCAGGGATCCCGGCAGCAAATCCATTTTTTTCGCCAGGCGCAGGCCACCTTGGCGGCAGGCGTGGGGGTGGGGATCTTTCCGGAAGGCGCGGAGCAGATCACCCGTGCGACCTCGCCTCAGGAGTTGGGGCAGTTTCAGCCGGGCTTTGCCCATCTGGCCTTGGCGGCAACGGTGGATCCCTTGCCGATTCTGCCGGTGGCCGTGTGGGCCCAGGAAGAATGGCGGGGGGTGGATATTCCCATGGCTTTCTTTCGCTGGTTTGACCCCAGCGAGCCCCGCTTTCAACAGGAAGGGGGACATCCGGTGGTGTTGTATCGGCGGGTGGTGCTCAGAGTAGGATCCCCCCTCTGGGTCACTGGGAAGCAGCGCCACCGATCCCGACGCGAACGAATGCAGGTGATTCAAGAGCTAACCGCAGCGGCCCGAGAACAGGTGCAATTGGGATTGGCAGGGAAATGAGAAAGTTGAGTGGCGAGCTGATAACCTCTAGCTTGATCTGCCCGGCAAAGGAGGCAGTTGGTCAGGAGCGGCCTCTGTTGCTGTACCTGCCCGGTATGGATGGCACAGGCGGGTTGTTTTACCGGCAGGCGCGGGCTTTGGAGCGGGAGTTTTGCATTCGCCCCCTGAGCTTGAACCACCCAGAGGCGGGAAATAGCTGGGAGACCCTGGCCGACTGGGTGGGATCCCAGTTGGAAACAGGAGCCTACTTGTGTGGAGAATCTTTTGGGGCCTGCCTAGCCTTGTTGGTGGTTGCCCGCTGGCCGGAACGGTGCCGCGGCCTTGTTTTGGTCAATCCGGCCTCGTCGCTGCGACGTCGGCCCTGGTGGTGGGCGGGGCATTGGCTGCTGCCCTTTTTGCCGCCAGGGCTCTATCACCAATTGTCGGAGCGGGGGCTGGGGTTTTTGGCCGAGCTCAACCAAATCGAGCCGCCGGATCGGGAGCGATTGCGCCAGGCCGTGCACAGCGTCCCGCCAGAGGTGGCTGCCCAGCGCTTGGCCTTGCTGGGATCGTTTGTCGTGGAGGAGCTGCCCCTGGAGTCGATGACCCTGCCGACGTTGCTGGTGGCGGGGGGGCGGGATCGCCTGTTGCCGTCGGTGCAGGAGGTGGGCCGGCTGGCGGAGCGGCTGCCCCGGGCGCAGGTGGAGATCTCGCCCTTGAGCGGCCACGCTTGTCTTCTGGAGCGGCAGATGAACCTGCGGCGTTATTTGCTCAAGCCAGATGGGGTTTTCGCCCCCCTGCTGCTCAATTCTGCTGCGAGCCGTTGAGAATGGAAAGGGCTCCCCACAGATCGGCTATCCGTCCTTGGCAGGAGCGATCTTTTCCTTCTCGATCCAGCCAAAGGGCTTTCAAGCCCGCTGCTTTGGCCCCTTGATAGTCTTCGCGGTGGCTATCGCCGATGTGGCAAGCGGCTGCGGGAGGGATCCCTTGGGCCGCCAGGGCAGCTTGGAAGATGCGGGGATCGGGCTTGGCATAGCCCACCTGGGTGGAAAGGGTGAGGCTGGAAAAGTAGGAACCCAACTGCAACTGCTGTAGCACCCCGGGCAGGCGGCTGTCGAAATTGGAGATCACCCCCAGCCGGATCCCTTCCTGTTGCAGAACCTGTAGAACCGGCAGCGTCTCGGGATAGAGCTCCCAGGGCCCCGCCCCGGCAAAGTACTCGAACAGGTGGGCAAAAAACACCTCAAACTGCCCTTCCCCGAAAGCAGCCAGGGATCCCACTTGGGCGAAGGTCTGGCGCACCACCTGCCGCCACCAGGCCCGCTCCCATTCCTGCAAGACGGATCCCGTCAAGCCTGGGCAGGCCGGAGTTGGAGCCTGGGCAAAAGCTTGGGCAAAGGCGCAATCCAACGCTGGGGGATCCACCCTCACCCCATATTCTGCTGCCACCTGGCTGTAAGCTTGGCCAACGCCGCCCCGCACCCGAAACAGGGTGCCCACCGCATCGAAAAAGAGCACCGTTCCGCAACTCATCATGAGTAGGTATCACCAGTATCACTGCTGGCTCTCATAGCGGTCGTAGGCATCCACAATCCGCTGCACCAATGGGTGACGCACCACATCCCGCTGGTCAAAGTAGCAAAAAGCAACCCCCTCCACCCCCGTCAGGATGCGCTCCGCAGCGGCCAAGCCCGACAGGCGATGCTTGCCCAGATCCGTTTGGGTGAGATCCCCGGTAACCACCATGCGCGACCGGAAGCCCAGCCGCGTGAGGGCCATCTTCATCTGCTCCGGGGTGGTGTTCTGGGCTTCGTCCAAAATGATGAAAGCATTGCTGAGAGTGCGCCCCCGCATGTAAGCCAGGGGCGCCACCTCGATGACCCCTTGTTCCATCAACTGGGGCAGCTTGGCCGGGTCGATAAACTCGAACAGGGCATCGTAGAGGGGCCGCAGATAGGGATCCACCTTTTCCACCAGATCCCCCGGCAAAAAACCCAACTTCTCCCCCGCCTCCACGGCAGGGCGAGTGAGGATCAAACGCTCATATTCCCGGTTTTGCAGGGCAGCAATGGCTACAACAGCGGCCAGATAAGTTTTGCCGGTGCCTGCCGGCCCGATGCCGAAGCAGAGGTCGTGGGCGCGAATGGCTCGCACATACTCCTGCTGGCGGGGCGTTTTGGGCCGGATCAGCTCTCCCTTGCGGGTGCGGGCCAACACACCTGCTTGCGCTTGCTGATAGGCCGCAGCCTCCTGGCCGGAGAGGGCGCGAAAAGCTTGCTCTGCATCGATCACCGTGACAGGGTGTCCAGTTTGCCAAAGCGGCTTCAGCAATTCTAGCCACTGCCGCACCTGCTGCCGCTGCTGAGGGGTGCCTTTCAGGTACAGGTCTTGCCCGCGCAGCGTTACAGAAGCCCCACTGAAGCGACTGATCCACCTCAAGTTGGCCTCCTGAATGCCCGCCAAAGACATGGCCTGTTGAGGATCGGACAGAGAGATAATTTCGAAATCGGTGGGAGCAGAAGTGTCGTGCATGCCGTGGGCGCCGGGCACCCCGCGAGACTTGTAATGGTGATCCTATCAAAAACGGCTGTCAGAGCGCTCTGGGTTCGGAGAGCTGCTCCAGAGACCAGATGAGCGCAAGAGTGCTTAACAGGGGCATTGCACAAATTAATGTGTTTTGGAATACGAGTTCCCAGCAGATCTGCGCTGAGTAAGGATCTGGGTTCTGGCTTTGGTCGGCAGTCAAGTCGTGGGGAATTAACAGATTCCTAAGGTTCCCTAAAAAAGTATTGCAAAGGCCTATTTCTCTGGGAATAGCCGCCATCCATCAAGTAAAGTTGACCTATTGACGTAAGGAGCTTGAACCCTCAATCTCTTGCCCGATCGAGCAAGAGCCTGAGGTTTTCAACCCCGATGTCATAGTTCATCTGAGATTCTCCACCAAGCAGCAGGGAGAGGAATAGGTTTGTCTTTAAAACCTTTCCCCGGCTTCATTTTTGGGATCCCTGTAAGCTCTCTACAGATCCTCACTTCGGGAGTCATTTTGAAAAAAAGGAGAGATAGATGTCTACCCAATCTGCGTCTGGTACTCTAGGGTTGCCACAACTGGATTTAACCCAAATTCCACGCCAGATCGCCTGCGATGGCAGCGACTTAGACTGGAGCCAAGCTCAAGTGATCGAAGGCACCCAGCCCCAAGAGGAGAACTTGCAGGGCTGGATGGCTTTCTCTGACCTGCGGGTCAATCAAGAGGCCGGCAATATCCTGCACTGGCAGGGGCGTCCGCTGCGGGCCAGCCGCATCCGCTTTTTCGTGAAAAATGTGGCCTGGCGCTACGGCTTTTCTTTCTCCACCAGCATCCGCTCGCCCCTTGGCAAAGGGATCCCGACCCCGCCGGAGTGGCGCTACCCCGGTCTTTGCCGCTACGGGCTTGTGGTGTTCCAGCCCAACGCCCAACTGGTGGCCCATCAGGTTTGGGAATCCTCGCCGGAGCAGCCCCAAGAGGTAGATCTGGATCCCAACTTGGATATTGCCTTCAACGTCAACGATGCCAAGGGCAGCTACGGCGACAACAGCGGCAGCTTCGATATCTACGTGCAGGTGGTGAGCTAGGGCCGCCCAAGCCCAGGGGTTACCTCCAGGAGGGATCCCGACCGTTCGCGACAGCGGGACGGAGTTCTTGCAGGCCCAGTTGCCGGGCGGGATCCCATCTTCTACAATAGGTGAGCTGGCGGCTGGATCCCAACGGAGGGTGTCTCTGCCGCTTTGGAGAGGTGGCTGAGTGGTCGAAAGCGGCTTCCTGCTAAGAAGTTACGGGGCCCAAAAGCTCCGTCGAGGGTTCGAATCCCTCCCTCTCCGTTTCTGCAGTTGACCCTTGGCGGCGGTTTCACTGCTTTTTGGGTGTTTATGTGGCAAGCGTGGCTGCTGAGTCAGTGGGGAGTGGCGCTCTGGCTCAATCTGGCCTTGGTGGCACTGGCCCTGCTGAGCCCCCAGAAGGCGCTGACGCGGGCGGGAGTCCTCCACGCAGGCCTACTGGGTCTGTTGGTGTGGGGGGGGCTGGGGTGGCGGGGCTATGCGGTGGTGGCGGCCTATTTTTTAATCGGCACCGCCGTCACCCGGCTGGGGATCCGGCGCAAGCAGGCGCAGGGGATCGCCGAAAAGCGAGAGGGGGCGCGAGGGCCGGAAAATGTCTGGGGATCCGCTTTGACCGGGGCAGTATGCGCGGTGGGCTACACTTTCTTGCCGCATCCGCTGTGGTGGTTGGGGTATGGTGCCAGCTTTGCAGCGAAATTGGCCGATACCGTCAGCAGCGAGGTGGGGAAAGCCTACGGACGCCAGACCTTTTTGATCACCACCTTCCAATCCGTGCCGGCGGGCACAGAAGGAGCCGTGAGCCTGGAGGGATCCCTGGCAGGGGTGGCGGCAGCGGTAGGGATGGCCACCTTGGCTTGGGGGATCGGTGGGGAGTGGGTAAGAGGAGACCCGTTTTGGCTGGGCATTTGCTGTCTGGCCGGGATCCTGGCCACCTTGGCAGAAAGCTGGATGGGGGTGGTGTTGCAACCCCGCCTGGCCTGGATGAGCAACGAAGTGGTGAACGGCATTCAAACAGCCCTAGCAGCTCTCCTGGCCGTGGGATTGGGAGCGCTTTTGGGGATCGGATCCTAAAAAGGGGCCCCTCACCCCCAACCTCTCTCCCTGAGGGATGGCCCTCACCCCCAGCC
>NZ_JANSJI010000307.1:0-663 GCF_047462475.1 Synechococcus sp. H55.11 | reverse complement strand
CCCCCCCTTTGTGCCCCCCCCCGGCCCCCACATACACAGCCCCAGGGCCCCGCGGCGGCCGGGGGCGCGGGGGGCAACCCCTGGGGCGTTCAGTTTAAGCAAGGACTTTTCAACATGTCTTCCGACTCCCACCTCTTCCGCACCCGCACGGAGCTGGAGGCGAAGGGGTATCGGCTGGTGGGGAATGTGTTTGTGCCCTCACCCCCTAACCCTCTCTCCCACGTGGCGGGCGAGGGGGGATGGCCCTCATCCCCGGATTCCTTCTCCCACCCAGCAGGAGAAGGGGAGTACAAATTGCCTGAAGCCAGCCGGGAACTGATTGCCAGAGCACGGCAGTTACGCCGCGAGGCGACTACCGCCGAAGGCTTGCTATGGGAATTTTTGCGTGACCGTCGGCTGTTAGGCCGGAAGTTCCGTCGTCAACACCCGATTGGACAATTCATCGCCGACTTTTTCTGTGACGACGCCCGTCTAATCATCGAGATAGATGAGGGCGTGCACCGCGAACCCACTCAGCAGGAACGCGACCGTTTGCGGGAGGAAATCCTGCGCAAACATGGCTTTGCCGTTCTGCGCTTTACCAATGACCAGGTATTGGACCAGACGGAACAAGTCCTCCGAGAAATTGCCGACTATGTCGCTACTCATTCCTACGAGCACCCA
>NZ_JANSJI010000306.1:0-666 GCF_047462475.1 Synechococcus sp. H55.11 | reverse complement strand
CCGTGGCCCCCACGATCTCGCCCAACCTCACACCCATCACCTTCCGCCCTGGGCCGGACTTCGCCCCCATCACGCCGCCGCCCATTCAGCCCGACCTGCCGGATCCGCCGCAATTTGGGTCAGGGGGCGGCTTTGATGTTGACCAGCCGTTTGCCTCGCTCTCTTACAAGGTGAACCTGACCAACCTGATTGTCCGAGGGGTGATTGCGAGTGTAGACATTCAGGTCTTGAATATCACTTGCGGAACGGATGTTACTGGCGTAATCCGGCCCGAGGCCCTGAGCCAGTTTAGGAACCTGCTGATTGGAAGAGGCAACACGTTCACCGACGCTAACGGATTCAACTTTAGCTATACATTTCCAACAGATCCCAGATTTTTTGATGATTTGAGGATTCTTTCCAAAGCAGTGAGACCCGTCCGAAGACTTGACGCGCAAGGACAAATCCAGATTAACGATGAATTAACTGGGGATGATATTGTCTTTATCCTGACTATCCGAGATGCTTTTGGGCAAGTCTTGCGAGTTGACGACTCAATTTTTAGTAGGGAGGAAGAACGAACAGAGATTCGTGGCTCACGGCTTAATGGAGTTCCAGCCTGTGGCAATCTCCCTCAGCCAACGCCTACCCCGACGCCGACTCCTCTGCCGCCTGTACCTACGCTGA
>NZ_JANSJI010000305.1:0-12899 GCF_047462475.1 Synechococcus sp. H55.11 | reverse complement strand
GTTGACACTCCCACAGCTTGGCCGGGGAGTTCCCACGCAGTCCGGTACCCAGTCTCCCGAGGTGTAGGCTTGCCGGCTGACTGCTGAAGGGGCTAAGCTAGAAGAACGGCGCGGGGTAGAGCAGCCTGGTAGCTCGTCGGGCTCATAACCCGAAGGTCACTGGTTCAAATCCAGTCCCCGCTATACGTAATCTCTTGCTTGATAGGCTCAAGCGCAGTGGGCCTGGTAAGCACTCTGTGCCACCACCTCTAGGCCCTCTTCCAGAGGTCAGGGATCAGCCTGATATTTGATTTAATTTTGATAATGACCACGAAAGGCGGCGGTTAAACAACGGCGGCCCTTCTCAGAGGGATCCCACCCTCCTCGACCCAATGGCCAGGCCCGCCGGCTCTAGAGCTTGGTGCCGCACTCGGCGCAGAACTTGTGCAGGCTGGGGTTTTTGGCGCCGCAATTGGGGCAGTAGATGAGCTCGGCGGCCTGTTCCAGTTGCCGCTTTTCCGGCAGCCCAATCATCTGGTAGTTGGCTTTGCCGGCAGGCACCATCGGGTAGCAGTTCTCATCCCGCTTGACCACAAAATCGGCCAGCACCGGCCCCTCGTGGCGCAGCATCTCCTGGATGGCATCGTCCACTTGATCGGGGTGATCGACGCGCATGCCCTTGACGCCAAAGGCTTCGGCCAGCTTGACAAAATCCGGCATGCCCGGAGCCATATCCGAGTGGGAGTAGCGCTCGCCGTGGAAGGCCTGCTGCCACTGGCGCACCATGCCCTGCCAGCCATTGTTGATGATGGCCACCTTGGTGGCAATGCCGTACTGGGCCACCGTGCCCAGCTCCTGCATGTTCATCTGAAAGCTGGCATCGCCGCTGATGCAGATCACCTCGGCGTGGGGCAGGGCCACTTTGACCCCCATGGCCGCTGGGAAGCCGTAGCCCATGGTGCCCAGGCCAGAACTGGAGATCCACTGGCGCGGCCCGTTGCGCAAAAACTGCGCCGCCCACATCTGGTGCTGGCCGACATCGGTGGTGTAGTAGGCATGGGGAGCGTGGCGACGAAACGCATCGATCACCTGCTGCGGGGCGATCACACCCTCATAGCGGGGCACCTGCAGGGGGTAGTCCTGCTTCCAGCGCTCGATCCGCTCCAGCCAAGCCTGCGTCTGGCCAGGGGTGTGGGGCATTTTGCTCAGTTGCGCCAACAGCTCCACCAGGACGGTGCGCACATCTCCCACAATCGGCACGTCCGGAGCGCGGTTTTTGCCCACCTCTGCCGGGTCAATGTCGATGTGGATCACCTTGGCGTGCTTGGCAAATTCGTCCAGCTTGCCGGTTACGCGGTCGTCGAAGCGGGCCCCCACTGCAATCAGCAGGTCGCACTCGGTAACGGCAAAGTTGGCGTAGGCAGTGCCGTGCATGCCCAGCATCCCCACCGAGAGGGGATCGTTCTCATCGAAGGCCCCCTTGCCCATGAGGGTGGTGGTCACCGGGATCTGATAGGTGTGGGCCAGCTCGGCAATCTCCGCATGGGCACCGGAGATGATGGCCCCGCCGCCCACGTAGAGCAGGGGACGCTTGGCCTGCAAAATCAGCTTGGCCGCCGCGTGGATCTGGCGCGGGTTGCCCCGCACCGTGGGCCGGTAGCCGGGGATATTAACCTCAGTGACCGGCTGGTAGTCGAACTCTTCCAGGCCCACATCTTTGGGAATGTCGATCAGCACTGGCCCTGGCCGCCCGGTGCCGGCAATGTGAAAAGCCTCGGCCACAATCCGAGACATTTGGCGCGGATCCCGCACCACGTAGGAGTGCTTGACGATGGGCAGGGTGATGCCAAAGATGTCGGTCTCCTGAAAGCCGTCGGTACCGATCAAATGGCGGGGCACCTGGCCGGTGATCACCACCATGGGCACAGAGTCCATCATGGCGTTGGCGATGCCCGTCACCAGGTTGGTCGCCCCTGGCCCCGAGGTGGCGAAGCACACCCCCACCTTGCCGGTGGCGCGGGCGTAGCCATCGGCAGCATGGGCCGCGGCCTGTTCGTGGCGAACTAGAAAATGTTTGAGCAGCCCCTGAGATTCGGCTTTGTAGAGCTCGTCGTAGACGGGGAGGATGGCTCCCCCCGGATAGCCAAAGATGTGCTGCACCCCGTGCCGGTGCAGGCTGTCCACCAACGCATATCCACCCGTTGCCACGATGTCTTCTCCCCACTGAGATGACCGGATGTCAAGCGCCCACTCTCAGGAGAGCCGGCGTAGACAAAGCGGCCAGAAGTTGGCCAACTTTGGTATTTGTATTCAACTCCACAGTCTAGCAGCGGTTTGCTCTCAAATCGCTCAGATTTTCACGGTCGGCTAAAGTAACACTGGGGATCCCCATCGTCGTCTTGTTTGCTGCTGCCCATGACTTCCAAACCAACTCCTTCTCCCAGCGATCCAGAGCTGGCAAGGTCGGAAAGAGACGAGCTGCTGCCGGGTGGTAGGCGGGCCGCTGGCACTTCTTCTGCTGAGGTAGAGACTGTTGCTCCTGCTTTGTCCGGCGTCGGGTCAGAGGGATCGCGACGGTGGCTGCTATGGGGGGCGCTGGGGATCTTTCTGGTGGGCCTGGGGTTGCGCCTGTGGCGGCTGGACGAGTTTCCGGCTCCGGTGTTCGACGAGGTGTATTTCCCCAAGTTTGCTCAAAATTATCTCGACGGCGAGCCTTTCTATGATGTGCATCCCCCCCTCGGAAAATACTTCATTGCCCTCAGCATTCAGGTGTTTGGCCGCAATGAGTGGGGGTTCCGCTTCGCCACCGCTTTTTGTGGATCCCTGATCCCCTTGTTGCTGACGGGCTTGGCCTACCGCCTCACTTACCACGTGGGCTTTGCCCTGTTGAGCGGGAGCCTGCTGCTCACGGATGGAGTGTTTCTGGTGGAATCCCGCTTTGGCCTGATCAACGTGTATCTGGTGGCCTTTGGGCTGGCGGCCACCATTCTGCTGCTGAGCGGTCTGGAGCGCCAAGGTTGGCAACGGGCCGTCCACTTTGCCGGCTCTGGGATCCTGTTGGGAGCGGCAGCTGCGGTGAAGTGGAATGGCCTCTGGTTTGCCTTCATGTTTGCCCTGCTGGGGATCCTCGTCTGGGGGGTGATCTGGCTGCGCCCGCAGTGGATCCCACGATTGGGCATTTTGATCCAAATCCGCCATCTGCGCTGGTGGCACTATGCGTTCTGCTTCGTCCTCGCCCCGCTGGCCTTTTATGCCATCCAGTGGATCCCCCATCTGCAGCTCAACCCGCAGCAGGGGCTAACCCTGGATTGGAGCTGGACGGGCATCCAGAATTATTTCCGATCCCTGGTGCTCATCAACCAATCCGTTTACGGCGGGCACCTGCATGCCGATCTCGTGGTGGATGAAAACACCCCTGTTCACCCCTACTGCTCCACCAGCTTGCGATCCCTGGTGGCTTGGTTCCCCGCCTTGCGTCCTTGGCTGACCACGCCCTTGGCTTCGGCGGGGGCCTGGTCCTGGCCGATCCTGGGCCGTCCCGTGGCCTACTACTTCAGCAGTCAGGGCGACCTGTGGCGAGCGGTTCATGGCCTGGGCAATCCCTGGCTGTGGTGGCTGGGGACGGGATCCATCTTGGTGCTCGTCTGGCGGGGGATCCGTCGCTTCCACGGCCTGGAAGCCTTCATTTTGATCGGCTACGCGGCCAATTACCTGCCCTGGTTTCGAGTTAGCCGCTGTGTTTTTATTTACCACTACATGAGCGCTCTGGCCTTTAGCACTCTGGCCCTGGCCTGGCTGGTGCTGCTGGGCTGGCAGAGTTATCGCCGCTTCTGGCGCGGGACGAGTATCACGGCAGTAGCCTTGGTTTTGGCATCTTTTCTCTTTTTTTCCCCGCTTTGGTTTGGCCTTCCCCTCAGTCCCGGCGGATTTTACGCCCGCATGTGGTTTCGCCCCACGCCGACCCCGCTCTTTTGCTTTAGCCCCCAGGCCTGTGAGCGAGCACCCCTACGCCTGCCACCCGTCCCCGGCCTGAACTGGATTTGAGAAAGGCATGGTAAGCTTTGTGAAGTTCGTTTCGTGAAATGCTGCCCGCTGTTACCAAAAAATAGGGTATGGTTCGCGAAACCCTTGTGGTGGAGGTATGTGGAAACGTCATGGACCGATCCTGCCCGAGTCCTGCCAACTCTCCCCGCCGTCCACCGGCCTATACAGGGCAAGCTGTCCCGGTTGGGGTAATCGGGGTCGGCAACATGGGCCAGCACCACACTCGCGTGTTCAGCTTGATGAAGGATGTGCGGGTCGTGGGGGTAGCCGATATCAATGTGGAACGGGGATTGGATGTGGCCAGCCGCCACCGCGTTCATTTCTATGAGGACTACCGCGATCTGCTGCCCCACGTAGCTGCCGTGGCCATCGCCGTACCAACGGTTCTCCACCACGAGGTGGGCATGGCCTGCCTAGAGGCCGGCGTCCATGTGCTGATCGAAAAGCCCATCGCCGCCAGCATCAGCGAAGCAGAATCGCTGGTGAACCGAGCTGCCGATTGCAACTGTATTTTGCAGGTGGGGCACATCGAGCGCTTCAGTCCCGTTTTCCAGAAGCTGGGCCAAGTCTTGCAAAGCGAGGAGCCGCTGGCTTTTGAGGCCCACCGCCTCAGCCCCTATTCCGACCGCGCCAGCGACGTGTCGGTGGTGTTTGACCTGATGATCCACGACATCGACCTGTTGTTGGAGCTGATCCCGTCTCCTGTGACCCAAATTACCGCCAGCGGCAACCGCGCCTCTAAGTTGGGCTACCTCGACTACGTCACCGCCACCCTCACTTTTGCCAACGGCGTCATTGCTACCCTCACCGCCAGCAAGGTCACCCACCGCAAGGTGCGCAGAATTGCTGTCCACTGCAAAAATGCCTTGGTAGAAGCGGATTTTTTGCACAACGAGATCTCCATCTATCGCCAGGGATCCGCCAGCAGCAGCAGCGACTACGGACAGATGCCCTACCAGCGGGATTGCTTGATTGAGAAAGTCCACACCGACAATATCGACAAGCTCCATGCCGAGCTGGAGCACTTCATTAACTGTGTGCGCGGGGGCAATCAGCCCTCTGTGGGTGGGGAGCAGGCTCTGAAGGCTTTAAAGCTGGCCTCGGAGGTAGAGCGGATTGCTCTGGACGGATGTGCCTGGAGCGAAGCCAAGCCCCGCCGCAGCCTTTTATCTTAGTCCATCCCACCAACAAAGTCATTTCAAGTAGCAATAAAACAGTTCGTTACGTCGTTATTGCTGGGCAACGCTGTCGAGAACGCGCTGCTCCAACTTCCCTCTCCCTTTGGGAGAGGGGGCGGGGGTGGCTGCCGCAGAGCACTTAGGCGGCCTCGCAGTCGATCCCCTCAGAGCGCTTGCCATCCTCAGGCATGAGGGCCAAACCTGAAGATGTGAAACGTGGCAGCTCGGTCCATGCGCGTTCTCCGTTTCAAATTTCTTCTAAGATGCGAAATTGCACATGGTTAATGGCTAGCTCTCCAATCGAGGCTTGATCGGTGTTGATCGTCTCAAACGGGATCCCTTTGGCGATCTCGGCATGGGTCCAGGGCAGGCCCATAAAGTAGCGCTGCGGATAGGGGCGCTCCCCCCGATCGTCGGGGTTTGACTCCATCGGCACCCAACCCCAACCGGGCAGGTAAAACTCGATCCACACGTGGTTGTATTGGGGAAACAGCGGGATCCCTTTCAGTTCGGGGTGGGGAGGACACTTGTAGCGCCCCACCGTGCGGCAGGGGATCCCATTGAGGCGGGCCAAGGCCAGCAGCACCCCCACATATTCGCCGCAGGAACCGGAGCCACGCCGCAAAACCTCATCCGGCGGGTCGATGCGGGAGGTGACCCGGTAGGAAAGCTTGTCGTAGACATAGGCGCGAATGTTAAGCATTTTGCGCAGCAGGTTGGTCTCGCTGCCGACGGCCCGCCGCGCCGCCTCCCGGACAATCGCAGTGTCCATAGCCAGGTAATCATCGTCCACCAAGTAGCGATCCCGCAGATCCGGGGGCACGGCGGCCTCTTCTACATCCAGCGGATCGATGCAGTACTTGATGCTGTAGAGATCCAGCACCGCCCGCCAGCCAAAGAGGCGCACCTCATCGGCCCCCAGGGATCCCAGCGAAAACACCGCCACCTGTTGGCCGGCTTGCTCCTCCAGCTCAAACGGCAGGCCTACCCAGTGGAGGCTGCGCACCCGTTGGCGAGGGCTGTTGCAGGGCAAGGCAATCCGCCAGACCAAATCGGGCAGGGCGCGCGGCTCTTCTTGGGCAATTTCTTCCATATAGGTCAGCTCCACCCGGTAGCCGTGGGAAAGGGTGTAGGTGGCGCGCTCCCCCAGGCGCTGGGGCTGAAAAACCACCGAACAAGCAATGGCGGGATCCGTGGACTTGCTGCTGCTGACCCAAGGGGGGTCTGGGGGGGGATCCAAGGGCCGCAGGCGCAGGGGGGCCACCCAGGTTTTGTTGCGCAAGGCCACCGACAAGGGATCCGGAGCGTTGGGGTTGTCGTGGATATAGGCTTCTTCGTGGGCGTAGGCCACCCAGAGTTGTCCCCGCCAATGGGCCAAGCCGGTCGGCCCAGGAGAAGGGGTGAGGATGCGGGCCAATTCCCGCCCGGTCTGGCGCTCCAGCACGTAGATCGTCTCTTCCACCCGATCGCTCACCCAAAGGTAGTCTCCCTGTACCGCAATCTGTTCTCGGCCAATCCCAGGGGCGGGCATCTCCTGCACAATGAGCCCACGACCGGGATCCAGGTGCAGGAGCTTTTCCCGTTTGTAGCAGGTGGCATAGAGGTGGCGGCTGCCTGTGTGGGGATCGATCCAAAGGGCGATCCCTTCGATGGGGCAGGGGCACCCGCACACTTGAAAGGCTTCCAGGGATCCTGGTTGCTGCAGTGCGGCCATGGGAATGCGCAAGATTTGCCCCTCCTGCTCCCGGCCACGACTCTGTCCCGCTGGCGCGGCCAGCCAGATCCAAGCTTGCTCCCCCTCTGACTCTATCCACAAACCATAAGCACCTTGGAAAGAATGGACGTGATGGGGGTTGAGCAGCAGGGTGTTGTGCTCCTGGATTTCTACTAAATAGCCCCTCACCCGATCCAGGCCCAACAGGCGCTCTCCCCAGGTGGCCAAGCCTTCCAGAGCGACCAACCCCAGGGGTTGTAGAGGAGCTGCAGTTGCCTGTGGCCGCCCAGAGAGGGGCCACCAAGCGGGCTGGGATACCGTGGAATCCGGATTTTTCTGAGCATCCAGATCGCTTGCCGAGTGGATGGCAACCATGGAGGCTTCCTTGCCTGCGAAGAGGCCAGCCTGCTCACGCAATCTACATTGGCAACAGGCCCAGGCCAGTACGACTGCCAACATTGTAGGATGTGCTCCCTTTTGGCTCCACCCCAAGGGATCCCTGGCCGTTTGTGTTGTCTGCCAGTCCTGCCGGGGACAGAGAATGCTACGATGACAAGCATTTTGTTATCAGCAAGGTCGGGAACCAGAAACCATGGAAAACAATCTGGCCTTGGCAGTTGGCGGCCTGGTGGCCGGGATCCTGGCCGGTTTTTTGGGCATTGGCGGCGGCACGATCCTGGTGCCCTTGCAGGTGAGCTTGGGGATCCCACCGGTTCAGGCTGTGGCCACCAGCAATCTTTCCATTGTGATGACCTCGATGGCGGGCAGCGTCCAAAACTGGCGCATGGGCTTGCTGGATCTGAAGCGGGTCATCTGGCTGGGGATCCCGGCGTTGCTCACGGCGCAGGTGGGAGCGAGCATCGCCAGCCGCATGCCCAGCCATCTGCTGTTGGCCGCCTTCGGGGTGTTGCTGCTGGCCAACACTTACCTGGTGGAGCTGCGCAAAACGGTGGCCACCCAAGCCTTGGAGACAGAGTTCTCGCCTGCTGCTCAAGTGCGGATGTCTCCCTGGTTGGCCCGCCTCCTGACCGGTGGCGCTGCCGGCTTGTTGGCCGGACTGTTCGGCATTGGCGGTGGGGTGATCATGGTGCCCATGCAGATCCTGCTGCTGCAAGAGACGATCAAGGTGGCGATTCAAACCAGTTTGGGGGCGATCGTGATCACAGCCGTTGCTGCCACCGCCAGCCATGCGGGTCTCAGCGATTGGATCTGGAATGGGCTGGGGTTTGGGGACGGCACCATCCACCGGAATGTGCGTTGGATCCCAGGCTTGATCCTGGGGACAGGCGGGTTAATCGGTGTGCAGATCAGCACCCGCACCCTGCCCAAGTTGCCCGATGAAACGGTCAGCCTGCTGTTTCGGGGCTTTCTGGCTATTCTTTCTCTCTACATTTTTTGGCAAGCCTGGCAAAGCTACCGAGTTCTGTGAAGCGATCCTGGTCTGCCCCAGCAGTCAGGACAGGAGTCCTGGTTCCAAATTATCCGGCGTCGCTCCCAACCTTCGGGCCTGCAATTTAGGGGGCGAGGTGGTTTTGAATGCCAGTTTAAGCCCAGCTGGGGCATACTAAGCCCAGAGTGGGCGCACAGACCTGCGTGTCTTCGCCGTTGACCCTTGTAGCCTAGTGCAGTGAAATAGAGACATTGATGTAACAACAGGGTGGGTGGCCCAGCAGCATGAACGACCTTCCTACTCCTTTTACTGCTCGTCGTGGTGGCGTCAGCAAGGCCCTGGCCATCGCCAACGCCAGCATCACCCCCTTTGGCCGCAAGCTAAAAGAGCTGGGCTTTGCCGACGACAAGCAAATCCAGGACATTCAAAATGCCCTCAAAGCCAATCGCGAAGGGGGCAGCAAGGCCCTAGCTCTGGTGGTCAAAGAGATTGCCGGCAGAGAGATCACCCCCGACCTGGAGCGGGCCTACAAGCGGCAGCAGCTCTTTGAGCTAAAAATCATCTACGGGATCCCCTCCCTCGACATCGATCTGGAGCCGGTGGAGATCTCGGAGATGATCGGGCTCATCGACTCGCTCTTGCCCCTTGATATTTGCAACCGCTACAAGTTCTTGCCCGTCCGCCGCCAAGACAACCAGGTGCTGGTGGCGATGGTCAAGCCGGATAATCTACAGGCGCTGGACGACATTCAGCGGCGCTTCCGCATCCAGGGGCTGAAGCTGCAGCGGCGGGTCTTCACCCAGCGGGATTTCGAGGCCCTGATCAACCGCTACATGGACGCGCAGGCGGAGCTGTTGGCCATCAAGGGCATCAACGACGCGGCTGCCGCCCAAGAGGAAGAAGAGGTGGTGGTCAACACCGCCGAGATCGACCTGGACAGCATCGAGGATGTGGCTGGGGATGAGGTCGGCGAGGGATCCCTGGAGCAGCAGCTCAAGTCGGCAGACGATGCCCCGATCATCAAACTGGCCAACCAAATCCTGATTAAGGCGCTGCAGGACGGGGCGTCGGACATCCACATCGAGCCGCAGGAAGAATACCTGCGCGTCCGCTTCCGCAAAGATGGGGTGTTGCGGCAGGCTTTTGAGAACTTTCCCAAAAAGATCGTCCCCGCCCTCACTGCCCGCTTCAAGATCATCTCCAACTTGAACATTGCCGAGCGGCGCTTGCCTCAGGACGGTCGCATTCGGCGCGTCTTTAAGGGGCGCAAGGTGGACTTCCGCGTCAGCACCCTACCTTCCCGCTACGGGGAAAAGATCGTGCTGCGCATCCTGGACAACTCCGCCACCCAACTGGGTTTGGATAAGCTGATCACCGACCCGGAGACTTTGGCCAGCTTTAAGGAGATTGTCAGGCGACCCTTTGGTTTGATCTTGGTAACCGGGCCTACCGGATCCGGGAAAACCACCACCCTTTACTCAGCTCTGGCGGAAGTGAACGATCCCGGCATCAACATCAGCACCGCCGAGGATCCCATCGAGTACTCCCTGCCGGGGATCACCCAGGTACAGGTGATCCGCGAGAAAGGCATGGACTTTGCCATGATCCTGCGCGCCTTCTTGCGGCAAGACCCGGATGTCATCCTGGTGGGGGAAACCCGCGACCACGAGACGGCCAAAACCGCCATCGAAGCCTCCCTTACCGGCCACCTGGTGTTGACCACCCTGCACACCAACGATGCTCCCGGTGCTATCGCCCGCTTGACGGAGATGGGGATCGAGCCTTTTATGATCTCCAGCTCGCTGTTGGGGGTGCTGGCCCAGCGCTTGATGCGTCGGGTATGTACCGAGTGTCGGATCCCGTACCATCCCACCGCTGAGGAGCTGGCCCGCTATGGTCTCAGCCTCAGCGGTGATGGGGAGCAGCTCACCTTCTACAAAGCCAACAAGCTCTCCCCCAAAGAGGTGGAACAGCGCAAGGCCACCGGCAAGCCCATCTGCGAGAAATGCGGGGGCGTGGGCTACAAAGGCCGGGTGGGGGTCTATGAGTTCATGCGCATGAACGACCGCCTGGCGGATTTGATCAACAAAGAAGCTCCCACGGAGGTGATCAAAGAAGCAGCGGTGGAAAGTGGCATGAAAACCCTGTTGGCCTACAGTCTGATGTTGGTGAAGCAGGGCCTCACCACGCTGGAGGAGGTGGATCGGGTAACCCTCACCGATAAAGGATTGGAAAGCGAGCTGAAAGCCCGCGCCAAGGCTCTCAGCACCTGCCGCAACTGCGGTGCCGCCCTGCATGTAGACTGGATGGACTGCCCCTATTGCCTGACGCCGAAGTTTTAGAAAACCGGGCTTGTCACTTGACGAGGCTGAGGTGCCGACTATAACAGTCCTAGACAGGGATCCTGTACCGTTGTTTCTTCAACATCGCTTTGGCCGACGGCTCTTTGGATAGATAGCTTTACTGACTTCTACTGACTTTGGAGAACCCAACCCTATGCCCCAACTGATGATCGAAGACTTGATGGAGGCAATCGTCCAGAAGGGCGGTTCCGACATTCATATTTCGGTGGGTTTGCCCCCCTACTTCCGCATCAATGGCGAACTCCAGCCAACAGAGCACGAGCCCCTCACGCCTGAAGAGGTGCAGCGGCTCATCTTCAGCATGTTGAACAACACCCAGCGCAAACACCTGGAGCAGAACTGGGAGTTGGACTGCTCCTACGGCGTGCGTGGGATCGGTCGCTTCCGCGTCAACGTCTATCGTGACCGCGGCACCTATGCCTGCGCGATGCGGGCGCTGGCCTCTGAGATCCCCAACATCGACAAGCTGGGCCTGCCGGATGTATGCAAAGAAGCCGCCCGCCTGCCACGGGGTCTGGTGCTGGTGACCGGCCCCACCGGATCCGGCAAATCCACTACGCTGGCCTCCATGATCGACATGATCAACCGCGAGCGGGCCGAGCATATCCTCACCATCGAGGATCCTATTGAATACATCTACACCCCCATTCGCAGTATTGTTCACCAGCGGCAGTTGGGGGAAGACACCAAGAGCTTTGCCAACGCCCTGCGGGCGGCCATGCGGGAGGATCCGGATGTGATCCTGATCGGGGAGATGCGGGATCTGGAAACCATCCAGTTGGCCATTACCGCCGCCGAGACGGGCCACCTCTGCTTTGCCACGGTGCACACCAGCTCTGCTGCCCAGACGGTGGATCGCCTGGTGGACGTGTTCCCGCCGGAGCAACAGCAACAAATCCGCGTGCAGCTCTCCAACTCCCTCAAAGCCGTCTTCTCCCAGACTCTGGCCCGCCGCCTCAACCCCAAGCCAGGAGAACCGGGGCGGGTGCTGGTGCAGGAGATCATGGTGGTGACGCCGGCCATCGCCAACTTGATTCGGGAGGGCAAGACCGCCCAGATCTACTCGGCCATCCAGACAGGGGGTAAGCAGGGCATGAAGACCCTGGAGCAGGATCTGGCCAACCTCTACCTGCAGGGCAAGATCGACTTCGATACGGCCATGTCCAAGACCTCTCGCCCTGAGGAGTTGCAGCGACTTTTGGGCAACGTCTCCGGGCCATCGCCAGCCGCGGCAGCTCAACACCAGCGGCCCGCAGCGGCTGCCGCCCGTCGCTAAACGCTGGCTCCAGGGATCCCTGGCTGAGAGTTCCTCGCCAACCTCTGGCCGCCGGCCCCATTTGTAGCTAAGCTCTAGCTGAAGAGAGCGTCGGTTTGTCTAAGGTTGCGAGACTGAGCCAAGGGATCCCATTCCGGCGTGTCGAACTAACGATCCAAGCAGGGGTAAGCCATGCCGCGCTACAAGGTTCGGGGGCTAAAGGCCGGTCAGCCGGTGCGCCTGACAGTGGTGGCCAACAACTTGACCGAGGCCCGCGCACGGCTGCGCCGGGAGGGCGTTTTTGCCAAACAGGAAGACATCCAGGAAGAAAAGCCCTTCTTCTCCCTGGATACCTCTTTTGATTTCTCGATGATGGGATCCATCGACATTCGCGACAAGGCGGTGTTCTCGCGGCAATTTGCTGCCCTGATCAACGCCGGCGTGTCGATGGTGCGCTCCCTAACCATTATGGAGGAGCAGACCGGCAACCCCAAGCTCAAGAAATACCTGCGGGCGATTCGAGCGGAAGTGGAGGCGGGGAAGAACCTGTCCGATTCCATCCGCCCTTATCCGGATGCCTTTGACGGCCTCTACTGCAGCATGGTGCAGGCGGGGGAGGTGGGCGGTGTGCTCGACGAGGTGCTCAACCGGCTGGCCAAGCTGCTGGAGGACATGGATCGCCTGCAGAAGCAGATTAAATCGGCCATGACCTACCCGGTGGTGGTGACCATTTTGGCCGTCTTAATCTTTTTGGGCATGGTGCTGTTCATCTTGCCCACTTTTGAGAGCATCTACAACGACTTGGGGGGGGAGCTGCCCGCCTTTACCCAGTTTTTTATCAACATCAGCAAGTTCCTGCGCACCCCCCAGTACAGCTTAGGCCTGGTGGGCTTTTTGGTTGCGGTCTTTTTTGCTTTCCAGCGCTTTTACCGCACCCGCGCCGGCAAGGAGACCATTGATGCTCTGGCCCTCAAGC
>NZ_JANSJI010000304.1:0-669 GCF_047462475.1 Synechococcus sp. H55.11 | reverse complement strand
TTCGTAGGCGGCCCGAAACAACTCTTCGGCAGAAACTTGGGTCGCGGTCATCGGGTGTCTCCTGTCTTACTGGCAAGCGCTTCTCATAGCCATCCATCATACTGCCCCTTGCTGCCAGGCTACTCCCCCAGCCGCCTGCGGCAAGAACCTGCATTTGTTGACATACTCCCTACCGGCTATAGCCTGCTTCCACACAGCGCTAAGACAGGGGTTTTCGCATCGCAAAGAGCTGGCATAGCTGATCCCCCATCCGCCGCTGTAGGATAGAGGCACAGCCACTCGAGCTTCTCTTCCTGCCTCACGCCAAGTTTTGGCCTGCAAGCTTAGTTGCTGCTTTGATCCCCAGAGTATTCTCTGGAAAGAACTTTTCTATCTTTTTGTGGGTGAGGAGGAAGATTGAGAGATTTTTTTGACGATCGCGTCGGTAGGACGGAATCCCCAGCGCCTAACCTGTCGCTGGCCCAGACCAGAGTGGCAGCCCCGCCGGAGATGATGGGGCCAGTGCTGAAAATTGTCGGCAAGCAGACCTTGAGCGGCCACATTCCCATCGGCGGCGCGAAAAACTCGGCTTTGGCTCTCATGGCCGGATCCCTTTTGGCTCCTGCAGCTTGCCGAATTCACAACGTGCCACGCCTGCTGGACATTGAACGCATGGGGCAGATCCTGACC
>NZ_JANSJI010000303.1:0-675 GCF_047462475.1 Synechococcus sp. H55.11 | reverse complement strand
CGAGCAGAGCACCTGGCCCAAAAGCTGCGGGAACTAGGGGTGAATCCGGGTACATTAGGCTAGAGAGAACGAAACGCCAGGGATCCCTTCCATGCAGTGCCAAGACCTTGCTCAGGAGCTGGCTTCGGAGCTGGAGCAAGTCGGGAGTCTCGCTCAGCTATTAGACTGGGCTCTAGGTTGCATGCCTGAACAGCAGATCTTTTGTCAGATCGGCTGGGAAAACTCAGGAGCTGTGCTAGAGGTGATGCTTCGCCACTCGGAAAAGTTAGCAGTAATTCTACGGGATCCGCTCCAGAATTCTTCTAAAAAATTGCCCAGCACGGAAGATCTCCAAGCCCAGATCCTTCGGCTAGGGTTAGGGGAACGGGTTTTGCTGCTAGAAGGATCCATCCCCGCTCTTCTGGCAGATTTGGGGGAAGGATTTCCCGATGCCCGAATTGGCGTTTGCTTCTGGGCGGAGCTTGTTGACTATCGCACCCATTTGCTCCAGTCCCTGCTTCTGCGGGATTACCTGGCTGAGCCGGCCCTGTACTTGGTCGATCACTGCCGCTACGGATCCCTTGCCCAATCGACCTTAGACTTGATGGGGGTGGATCCCGCTTTTCATCTGCAAAAAGCTTTTCCCAAGCTCAGCCAAGGGATCCATCTCTTGAGCTGGGATCCCCAACACAGAGC
>NZ_JANSJI010000302.1:0-13297 GCF_047462475.1 Synechococcus sp. H55.11 | reverse complement strand
GGCAATGCCCAAAGCTAGCGCGAGAAGAAAGTTCTGCCATTTCATTTGGGTTAGGCCGGCAGCGTAGGCGACAAAGTCGAATAGGCCCGTCATTAAAAACCCGGCCGTAAGGAAAATATTGTTTTCCAGATAGTTGGCTGAAAGGGCATCGACTTTATACATCCATTGTCGCCCAACCATTCGCTGTACTAGGCCTCTACCAAACTTTCTGGCCAGGTAAAAGTTAAGTGTACAAGAGGTAAAATCGGCAATTGCAATGTAAAGGATTCCTGCCCCAAATCCAAAGAGTGCTCCTGCCAGGATGGAGTAAACAGTGCTAGGTATGGCAGGAATAATAATACTCAAGGAGCGTAATCCGATCAGAGCAAGGGGTGCCCATGGGCCTAGTTTTGCTATAAATTCTCGAGTTGTGTCTGGATCTAAGCGACGGGCCAGCAAGATAGCAGCTACCAGGACAACAAGCAACAACAGCAGTGAGAGGATATCCTTCCTTTTCCTAGAATTGGTTCTGCTGCTGGAGGGTAGCTTTTCTGAGGAGATAGGAGACGATCCTGCTGACTCGCCAAAGGCAGTGCCGGGGGGATAGTAGAGCTCATTCCTCAAAATCCAGCCTGTTTTTTGCTGTAAGTAGGCATGCGTGCTCAGTCCCAGGTGCCTTGCTTCTTCGGCCACGGTTTTATAGTCTAGGCCCAGTAGCTTGCAAAGCTCTCTTTGTCGAATACCTGAAGGTGGCTGCATAGGGCAAAGGAACACCAAGGGTTTCTACTTTCTCTGCCAGATACTTGAGGTTTTCAAGGAGCGCTTGAAACAGGTATGATTTCCATAGGCCTTGTTTTGCTAGTGTAGAAGGTGTTGCATGTTTTGATCTTTAGAGGTTGACAATGATCTTGTGTATTGGCGATGTTCTCAGTTTAGCAGAATTGCAACAAACCTTGGCCATTATATCCGATGCTGAATTTGTAGATGGTGCCCTGACGGCTGGCTGGAATGCCAGGCTTGTCAAAAATAATAGGCAGATTCCCAAGGGATCCCTCCAGCACCAGAAGATTCAGGAGATTGTCTTTGCAGCTCTAGAGCGCAATTTGCTGTTTCAGATGGCTGCCCGGCCCAAGCTCATTCATTCTATTTTGATTAGCCGCTACGAAGCGGGCATGTCTTACGGCACTCATACCGACGATGCGCTTATGGTTGATCAGCGTCAGCTTATGCGTACAGATATTTCCTTTACCCTATTTCTGAGTGCCCCCGAAGACTATGACGGTGGTGCGCTAAAAATTGAGAGTAGCGAAGGAGAACGAGCCTACAAGCTGCCGGCGGGCGCCTTGATTCTCTATCCTGCTTCGACCTTGCACCAAGTTGAGCCTGTAACCCGCGGGATCCGCTATGCTGTCGTCAGTTGGGTTCAAAGCCTAATTAGGGATCCGCAAGAACGCGAGATCCTCTTTGATTTAGAGACTGTGCGGCTGCAGATGTTTCAGGAATCGGGCAAGACACGCCACTTTGATTTGGTCTCCAAAGTTTACGCGAACCTGCTGCGGAAATGGGCGGAGCTCTAGAGGGATCGAAGAAAATAGAGCAGGGCTTCTCTGTCTTCAGCAGCCATATTTTCAAAGATCTCGCGGGAGCGTTCAGCTTCTCCCCCATGCCAGAGAATGGCCTCCTCGAGGCTGAGAGCGCGGCCATCGTGCAAATAGCCGGAGTAGGGCAGAACTGTCTGCGACAAGCCGATGCCCCACAAAGGGGGGGTGCGCCATTCTCGGCCCGTAGCCTCAAAGTCAGGGCGGCCATCTGCCAGTCCTTCGCCCATGTCATGCAACAGCAAATCGGTGTAGGGGTGGATGACTTGGTTGGCCAGGGCAGCGATCTCATGAATGCCGGTGTGCAGCTCTGGTCGGTGACACTTGGCGCATTGGGCTTGGACGAAGAGCTTTTCACCTCGCTGAACTTGGGGATCCTGCCAAAGGACGCGGCCAGGCACAGCCAGGGTTTGCACGTAAACGGTTGTCGCTTGGAGAGTGTCCTCGTCGATATCTTGGCTGCCATCGGCGGCCGGAAAAAGAGGATTCGTGACACCCATGTCGTTGGCGTAGGCGGCCGCAGTTTGTTGCCTGAGGTTGGGGGTATTGGCTTTCCAACCAAACCGTCCCAGCACCAGACGCTGCTGCTCTTGATCCCAAACAGAGTTGGGGCGGCCAGAGATGCCATCCCCATCAGTGTCGTCGGGATCGGCTGCTTCTAGGATTGCAGACTCGGGAACTGCTTCCAGTAGGCCCGCTCCAAACACCGGCTGGGGGATCCGCAGGGAGATGAGGACAGGCTCAATCGGCGATCCCTCCAGAGTCAACAGCTTCACAACAGGAGAACGAAGCCTGTAGGCGGTTCCGTCGGCGTACTGTCCGGTCTGCTCTACCCAGTGCAACTCCACCTTGGCCTCTGGCCGATAGCCTCGAACGGCCTTTTCTTGAATCTGCGTGCCGATGCCGGGCACAGGGGGAGTGTTGCCATAAGGAGCCATGGCCTCCCATCCAAAAGGCCGGGGATCCCCACTTCTATCCAGGGATCCAACCTGGCTCACCCTAACCACCCGCTGTCCTTTCTCGGGTAGACCGCGGCCGTTTTTGACATGACAACCGGCGCAGGAGTTGTTGTTGAACAGAGGTCCAAGGCCGGGGTTAACAGGCGCTGGAGCCGCTACAAAGTTGGCCTCAAAGGCAATGTCCCCCAGGGCATGCAGCCTGGCCCAGCGGGGATCCAAATTGGGGGCCGGCTGCTCGTAGGCTGTTGAGGTGCGGTTCCAAAGGGTTGTTTCGCCACCCGCTCGCGGGGGCAATGGCTGGGATCCATCTAGGCCGGCGGAAAAAGCCAGAAAGCTCGCTGCCCAAAGAGAGGCCAATCCCAGCATGAACATCTGGAGAAGACGACGCATAGGCTATCAAAATAGCGGCAACTCAACTCTTTTCGGACTTTCTTACTGCTGCAGAAGCGGCACAACTTCCTGAGCAAAGTTATCGAAAGCGTCTTCAATTTTTTCCATAGCGGCGGTAATAGATCCACGGGCATTGGCATCGCAAAGGCTTTTTTCGATAGGGTCAGGGATCCCCTGGAGAGCCGCCGCTGCTGCTTGTAACTCCGACTGAATTTGACTATCCAAATTGGGGTTGATGTCCCGGACAAATTGGCTGAGGCCGCGACCTTTTCTATCCCTAAATCCACCCAAGTAAGCATATTGGACGCTGCGCAGGTTGGCCTGAAACTCCGGCAGCGAATGGTGGGCAAAGCGGCTTTCCAAGAGAAAGGGATTTTGCCGGGCGAAGGCTTCGCCAATTTTGACCTTGCCCAGCTCGTCCAACATGCTGAGAATACCTTGGGCTATTTCTTCAGCAGCAGCTTGCAGCGTCAGGTAGCTCTTGCTGCCCTCCCCGGCTTTCACCCATTCTTCGCGAAAAGCAGGCAGCCCTTGCACGCCCTCTGTCCAGCTCTTGAGTAGCTTTTCCGCCGTATCCGCCAAAACCGGGCCAAGGGCAGCCAAGTACTCCCGATCCCGCTCGGTAAAGTCTTGCAAGGACTTATTGTTATCCACGCCAAAGAGCAGGAAGGCCACGGCATGAAATCCCTTTTGCCCGCTTTCCAACTCGGCCACGGTCTCTGGAGTGAGGGGATCGCCGCTGTTGAGAACTTCCAGCACCTCCACCTCGTTCAGGGGCCATTCGTCCAAATCCGCATCTAGCCCCAAGGAAGCCGCCGGCCCGAAGGCAAAAGCCTCGCTCTCCTCCCACGTTAGACGGGCAACAGACCAAGCCTGGCGAGCCGCTTGCAAAGTCTGGGAATTGGGATCTTGCACGAAGGCCTGGATGGCTTGAGACAGGGCCTGGGTATCGGCGGCCAACTGCTCATAGGCAGGGATCACCACCTGATCGGCAAAGTCGATCAAAATCTGCCGATCCTGAAACCGCTGCTCAGGAGAGAGCACAACGGCTGGCCGGCCAGAGCCCGCTCCTTCTTCTCCCCCTTCCCCACCCTCGCCGCCGCCATCCACCGGGATGGGCCGACACTCTGGGTTCATTTGAGCCGCCTGCTGGGGCGAGGCCTGGCTCAGGGCCGGTGGATCCTTTTGGCTTTCCCCGCAAGCAGCCCCGCTAACCAGAACATAAAGCCCTATCCCCGTCCACAGCTTCAGATATCTCGACATCTCCTCTGGGCTCCTTACCCCTCGGCTTGGCCAACTTTGGCTTGATTGTAACCTAGCTATTGAGACTCAATCTTAAGAAAAGAGAAATTTTTATCACCGGTTGCCACGGGATCCCTCGCTTAGGCCCAACCCTTCAGGGACAACTGCCGCGCACAAAAGCTGTGGAAGGCGAAGTTAACCTGGATTTTAACAAAATTTAACCCCAGGTATATTGATATCTTCTCTCAAGAAGCCTAGAGTGAGTCACAGCTTGCTATTGAGACTTACTCTCAATAGCTGGTTGTGTGTCTCGAAAGGATGTGTCCGTGCGGCCAGAGGCGGGCCTGGGGCAAAGTCTCTGGCCTTTTCCCAAGCAATCTTGTTTAGAAACGCAAGAGGAGCGGAGATGACAGCGACGATACCGAAGCAAGAAGGGGGATCTAGCTCGCAACAACAGATCCCCTGGTGGGCGGGCAACGCCCGTTTGACCGTTCTTTCTGGCCGGCTGCTGGGGGCGCATGTGGCCCATGCCGGGCTGATCGTTCTCTGGGCAGGGGCGATGACCCTGATCGAGTTGGCTAAGTTTGACCCCAGCCGACCGATGTATGAGCAGGGGCTCATTCTCTTGCCCCACCTGGCCAGCTTGGGGCTGGGGGTGGGATCCGGCGGGGAAGTTTTGGATACGGATATCTACTTTGCGGTGGGAGCGATCCACCTCATCAGCTCTGCCTTTTTGGGGTTTGGGGGCATTTTTCATGCCCTGCGCGGGCCGGCGGTGCTGGATCCCAAAGCTTTTCCCCTGTTTAGCTACGACTGGCAAGACAAAGACAAAATGACCACCATCCTAGGGATCCACCTAGTGCTGCTGGGCCTGGGAGCCTGGCTTTTGGTGCTCAAGGCAATGGTGTTTGGCGGGTTGTTCGACCCGGTGGCGGGAGAAGTGCGCCTAGTGGCTCCCAACTGGAACCCCTTTGGCCACCTGCTGGGCACGGAAGGTCGCCATTGGATAGCCGGGGTGGACACTTTGGAAGACGTGGTGGGCGGCCACCTCTGGCTGGGCCTGCTCCTGGTGGCAGGTGGGATTTGGCATATCGTGACCAAGCCTTTTGCCTGGGCAGAACGGATTTTTGTCTGGTCTGGGGAAGCTTATCTTTCCTACAGCTTGGGAGCTTTGGCCTTGATGGGGTTTATTGCCGCCTATTGGGTTGCCGTCAATCCCGTCGTCTATCCCGAAGTTTTCTATGGGCCGCTGCTGCGGGTGGGCTTGGATCGCTATCCCTTTTTTGAGCAAGGGGGGGCTCTCACATCTAGGGTTTGGCTGGCCAATGCCCACTTTTGGCTGGCCTTTTTCTTCCTTCAGGGTCACCTTTTCCATGCCCTAAAAGCACGAGGATTCAATTTCCGTACTGGCAGAGTAGAGCTTGCTGCGCAGCAGGTCTAACGACAATCTGGCCATCTAATTTTGGGCTTTGCACTTGCAGTTTCGAGGTAGGAGCAATGGCAAAAATAGGTCTATTTTTCGGCACTCAAACCGGAAATACCGAAAGAGCTGCTGAGATGATTCAAAAAGAGCTGGGCGAAGACAATGTGGATTTGATCGACATTGCCGAAGCCAGTATTGAGGACTTTGAGAAGTACGACTACTTAATTATCGGCTGTCCAACCTGGAACATTGGGGAGCTGCAGGCCGATTGGGATGGGTTTTTTCCCAATTTGGATGAAATCGATTTTTCCGGTAAGACGGTGGCCTACTTTGGAGTTGGGGATCAGTTAGGCTATCCCGACAACTTTCAAGATGCCATGGGGATCCTGGCCCAAAAAATCGCCGAGCGTGGCGGCAAAAACGTCGGCTCCTGGCCCACAGAGGGCTACGAGTTCAATGAGTCCAAGGGAGTGGTTAACGGCGAGTTTGTCGGCCTTGCCCTGGATGAAGACAATCAGCCGGAGCTGACGGAAAAACGAATTAAAGAGTGGACGGCCAAACTCAAAACACTCTTCAATCTGTAATCTCAAACCCGGCTTCTTAACTTGTTGTGGATACTGTGGGAGTTTGTCATGACTGGCGCAGTTCTATCTTCATCACCTACCTCTGCCGAGGGATCCCCTCAGGTCAGTTGGTTGGCAGGCAATGCTCGCTTGGTGAATCTGTCCGGAAAGCTGCTGGGAGCCCACGTGGCCCATGCGGGGTTGATCATGCTGTGGGCCGGCGGCATGACCCTGTTTGAGGTGGCCCACTGGGATCCGGCTCAGCCCATGGGCAGCCAAGGGCTGATCTTGCTGCCCCATTTGGCCACGTTGGGTATCGGCGTTAATGCAGAGGGGGTGGCCACGGATCCCTATCCCTTTTTTGTGGTGGGCGTTCTGCACCTGATTGCCTCGGCGGTGCTGGGGGCAGGAGGGATCTTCCATGCCCTTTTGGGGCCGGAGGTGCTGCCCAAAGGAGAAACCTTGGCCCAGTTTTTCGGCTACGACTGGGAAGACGACGACAAGATGACCACCATCCTGGGGATCCACCTGCTGCTGTTGGGGCTGGGGGCTTGGTTGCTGGTGGCCAAAGCGCTCTTCTGGGGAGGACTGTATGATGCTCACCTGGGCCGCGTACGGGTGGTAACGGATCCCACCCTCAATCCGCTGCGGATCTTCGCCTACCTGACGCCGCTGGTGGGCCAGCAGGGCATGGCTGCTGTGGATAACCTAGAAGATCTGGTGGGAGGGCACATCTACGTTGGCCTGCTTTGCGTCTTGGGGGGATGGTGGCACATAGCCACACGGCCCTTTGCCTGGGCCAAGCAGATCCTGATCTACTCGGGCGAAGCCTACCTCTCCTACAGCCTGGGGGCCCTGGCCTACATGGGCATCTTGGCGGCCTATTTTGTCAGCGTCAACGAGATTGCCTATCCGGTGGCTTTCTACGGGCCGCTGGGGCTGGCTGCCGACGAGATGGGTGTGGTGAGCAGCCGCACCTGGTTGGCCACAGCCCACTTTGTCTTGGGGATCCTGTTTTTGGCAGGGCACATCTGGCATGCCATCCGGGCGCGGGCGGCAGCCAACGGCTTTGACTTCCAGCGCGGGGGCTGGGTGCGAGCCACAGATCCGCAGGTGGGCAACTTGGAGACGCCGGTAAACCAGGGGGATCTCACCCTGCTGCTGCTGCAAAACCTGCCCATCTACCGGGAGGGCTTGTCACCCTTTCTGCGTGGCTTGGAGATTGGCATGGCCCATGGGTACTTTCTGGTGGGGCCGTTTTACAAGCTAAGTCCGCTGCGGGATTCGGAGCAGGCCCTGACAGCAGGGACGCTGGCGACCATCGGCCTGGTGCTGATCCTGACGGTTTGTCTCTCCGTTTACGGACGGGTGTCCTTTCCGCGCTCGCGGCTGGTGGCGGTGGTCAATACCCCCTACGGCGAGGTGGCCTATCCGACGCCAGGGGTGCAACTGATGGCGGAATCGCAGGGATCCCCTCAGCCGGTGCGCCTGCCGGCAAGCTCGGAGGACTTGCCCGAAAACTTGCGCACCCGCGCCGGTTGGAGCCAGTTGGCCGGAGGGTTTCTGGTGGGCGGTGTTGGCGGTGCCCTGTTTGCCTACATGCTCTTGAGCAGCGGCGATGTGGTAGCCCAGATTTTGCCGGGGCTGTAAAGCAGGGTTGAGGCTTCTCAAAGCAGGGGAGGGGAGATCCTCATCCCCTCCTCTCTGTCCCGATCTGCCCCGTTTGGATAGTTCTGCCGATTTCTAGAACTCTTGTTTGTGAAGCTTTTGTCAGCCACCGGCTTCAATCTTTCGACAGTCGAAATGGGACGGCCAAAATGAGTTTAGGTTCCGCTTCCGCGCTCTCTTTTGAGGCACTTTATTTGGGTGTTTCTCCCAGTCTCAAGCTTTTCGACCGGCCTTTGCTGGGATCCCTGGGAAAATGTTTCCGTGTGGCCTACTGGGAGTATCACCAAACCCAGGATGAGCCCTGTAGTTTAGAGACAGTCGTGACGCTACTATACGAATACCTGAAGGCTTGGGATCGACCGGTGCACCTCATCGGCCATGGCTTGAGCGGGGTGGTCGCCTATCTTTTCGCGTGCCACTATCCCCAACGGGTACGGTCTCTGACCCTGCTGGCAGTGTCCGATCAGCCTGCCGCTACCTGGCACGCCCATTTCTACCTGCAACGAAAAATGTTTTTCTGTAGCCGAGAACAGCTCCTGGTGCGTATAGCCCAGAGCCTTCTGCCCACTTCAGAACAGTGGCGAGCGCGCTCACTCTCCTATGCTCTGGCTAAAGACTTAGATACTTCCCCCATACCTCACTCCCTATTTCAGGTGATAGCGATTCCAGCTCGGAAAGTTTCGGTGCCGATGTTGGTTTGCGCCAGCAAGGATGACCCCATTGTGGATCCTGCTGCGCTCGAGAAGTGGAAAAACCACTTAAAGCCGGGGGATCAAATGTGGCTTTGCCCTGGAGGGCGACACTTTTTTCATTATTCTTTTCCAAGTTTGGTCAATCTGAAAATCATGGATTTTTGGCAGGAACTGCGCAAACTTCAGCCCAGCATGGCCTAAGGCGGCTGGATCTTCGCGGGATGATGGACATGGCCGCTCATTCAAACACTGGAGGAGCTCCGTTTGCCGCCCAGGTCGAGCCCCTCACAACAGAAAAACGGGCAGGGGTGGAAGGAGGCCATTGAGCTGCCGGTAAAATTGATAGAATGAGGCCGGCCCCCCGACTTGGATAGGGAATGGGCTTGACTGTGGGATCCGCGACTATGTTCGACAAACTGCTCTTTCCCATCGACAACTCGCGTGAGACCAGCCACGCCTTGCCCTTAGTGGCAGACATAGCGCAGCGCTACAAAAGTCAGGTGTACCTGCTCTCGGTTCTGGATGCTGCGGAGCTGGACGCGGAGCGGGCAGAACAAGCCCGGCAGAACATCCAGAACCTGCTCAAACAGACGGAGCTGGGCCTACAGCAAATTGGCATCAGCAGCGTCAAGAGCGAGTATCGCGAGGGAAAAGTGCCCTTTGTGATCTGCGATGTGGCAGACGAGCTGGAGATCAGCCTGATCGTGATGGGATCCCGTGGCCTCAGCTTGTCTGCGGAGGGGCGGAACAACTCCGTCAGCCACCGGGTGATCGACCTCGCCCCTTGCCCGGTGCTGGTGGTGCCCTGAGGGGCAAGGATCCCGGCAAGTGTTATCCTGGAGAGTACTTCAAGGGGCGCTCTTGCCCAGTCTAAATGTTGCCTTGTGTAACAGCAAGGCTATTATTCTTTGGCTTATCTGAGAGTTTGCAGTACAACGAAGAGCGAGATGCAGCTTTGTCCGACTTTGTGGGCGGTCTGCAGGATCAGATCCCGGTATGCGCACATCTGTATTGACTTCAGAAAGTGTCGCCGGAAGAAGCTGTGAGCCTCATTGTTAGCAACAGCCGGTCAGTTCCCTTCCGAGAATCGTCATGGAAAGTCGTGGTTATAACAAGTCCTCGCAGAAAAGCTTTGAGGTGATGCGGCACTTCGCAGAAACCTACGCCAAACGCACTGACACTTTTTTCTGCTCCGATCCTTCGATTACGACCGCGGTGATCGAGGGCTTGGCTCTACACAAAGAGCAATTGGGCGCCCCGCTATGTCCCTGTCGTTTTTATGAAGACAAAGAGGCAGAAGCAAAAGCCGGCTATTGGAATTGCCCCTGTGTACCCATGCGGGAGCGAAAAGAATGCCACTGTATGCTCTTTTTAACCCCAGACAACCCCTTTGCCGGCACCAGCCAAACCCTAGAGGAGGTGCCCCTAGAGTACCAGGCCAAATAGTTGGCAATGGGTCTGTCTCTGGGTTGAGCGACAAAGACCGGTATAATCGGGAAATAGTTGGGTAGTCGATAGTCGCAGGAGGAGGAAACTCTTTTTATGACTCCCTCACTTGCTAACTTTCTCTGGAGCTTGGTGTACGGCGCAGTGGTGCTAGGGCTTCTCTTCGGCGCCATCGTCTTCGTCAGCCAAAGAGATAGGGTGCGTCGTCGCTGAGTCTCCTGCTTGCCAGGGCTTGTCTGCGGATCGCTCACAACCCCTTATGATCAAAAGCTGATCTGGCGACATCCTGGGAGCGTTGACCCACCCTCTGCACTACTGGCGGCAAAAAAACCGCTACTACCACGAGGATCTAGAGCGGCTGCACCGCTTCTTCGTTCCTCCAGGACTGCGCATTCTGGAAATCGGCTCCGGCACCGGATCCCTGCTCAACGCTTTGCAGCCCGGTTTTGGTGTGGGGATCGACTGGGACGCGGAGATCGTTGCCCAAGCTCAGTTTCAGTTTCCCCATCTCCACTTCCGGGTGCAGGATGCCCACCGGCTAGACGAAAGGGATCCGGTCTTGGCGGGGCCTTTTGATGTTATTTTGCTCGTCAATACCCTGGGCTACCTGGCCGATATTCAGCAGGTTCTCCAGCAGTTGCGCCGTTTTTGTACGCCGCGTACCCGGCTGATCCTCTCCCACCACAACCCCCTCTGGGAGCCGCTGCTGGGCCTGGCGACTGTCCTCAAGCAGCGCATGCCTCTGCCGGCAGCCAACTGGCTCTCGGCTGGTGATGTGGCCAATCTGCTGCACCTGGCGGGGTACGAGGTCATTCAGCAGGGCAAGCGGCTGTTGCTGCCGCGGCGGATCCCATTGCTCTCGACGTTGATCAACCACTTCATTGCCCCCTTGCCTGGGATCAACGCCCTCTGCCTGACCGAATATACGATTGCCCGCCTCCAGCCCGATCCCGCCTGGGATCCCCCCCCTGAGGAGCAACCTTCTTGCACGGTGGTGATCCCGGCCCGCAACGAGGCGGGCAACATCCGCCGCTGTGTGGAGCAGTTGCCCGAGATGGGATCCCGAACTGAGATCATTTTTGTGGAGGGGCATTCCAGCGACGACACTTGGGCCGAGATCCAGCGGGTTCAGGCCGAATACCAGGGGATCCGCACTATCCAAGCTCTCCAGCAAGAGGGCAAGGGCAAGGGAGATGCAGTGCGCAAGGGGTTTGCCGCAGCCAGTGGCGATGTACTGATCATTCTCGACGCCGACTTGACCGTCCAGGCGGAAGACCTCCCCAAGTTTTTCCGGGCGGTGGCCTCTGGGCGGTGCGACTTTGCCAACGGCTGCCGCCTGGTCTATCCCCTGAAACCAGAAGCAATGCCGCGCCTTAACCAGTGGGCCAATCGTTTTTTTGCCGCTCTCCTCTCCCACATTCTCGGCATCCGCATCAAAGATTCCCTCTGCGGCACCAAGGCCCTGTGGCGAGAGGACTATTGGCAGATTGTCAAGCTGCGGCAAGAGTGGGGGGATTTTGACCCGTTTGGGGATTTCGACCTGTTGCTGGGGGCGGCCAAGCGCACCCTCAAGATCCTGGACATCCCCGTGCGCTATTTTCCCAGAACCTATGGCCGCTCCAACATCCAACACGTGCGGGATGGGCTGCGGCTGCTGCAGATCTGCGCTTTTGCCCTCAAGCGCTTCAAGGGATCCTGAGGCAACGCCAATGGCCCTCAAGTTTCCAGAAGGTGGGTCACCCCGCCCCCCTGGAGATTGTTACAATAGTTGGCTATCAATGAACTGGGTGGATCGGCCCCACAAAGAAGCACCGCAGGAAAGAAGCAATGGGGGAATCCATATTGAGCAGAATTGGGCACTGGATCTCGAATACTCCCCTACGTTCCCTTGATCGAGCTTATGATGCTGCCCTGCGCATTAAAGCCATCGAAGACCGCTACTTTCAGGGAGAGCCCATCGGCAACAACGGAACCCACGGCCAAAACACCAGCCGCTACTTTCAGATCCAATTGCGCCAGGAATTGCGCCAGATCGATCTTAGTTTAGCGGAGTTCAGGGCCAGCAGCGTCTTTTCTCGCCTGCCGGATCCCGCGCAAAATGGCAGTGGCCCTCGCTTCTCTGCCGATAAAGATCCCGGCAAAGATCCAAGCGCTCAAAAAGATCCCGCTGCCGAGGTCGGCTCTTCCGAGAACAAGGACCAAGATGCTGCAAATGGCCGGCAAAGTCCGGATCCCTCGATTTTGGAAAAGCTGGAGTTTATCGATCAGGTGACCTCGCGATACAAGCGCCCTGCCGCCCCACCCAAGCTTCCCCACCAGCCTGAACCACTGATCTCAACCCGTCCCCCTGCTTCTGAAGAGCCTGCCAAGCCGAGTCCTGTTAAGACCAACGCCGACAGCAGCGCTGCTCCGGCTGCCTCTAAAGCCGCCATCTTGCCCCGCTCTATTCTGCGCACGGCCAACCAGATCCGCCGTGAGCTGAGTTCGCAAGCAGAAGAGGAGCTGATCGAGGAGTACCGTGAGTCTCGCACGCGCACGCTGGTCTCAGTTCGGTTTTTGTTGTTGTTGGCCATTTTGCCGCTGCTTGTCCAGATTTTCTCGAAACAATTCCTGTTCGGACCGTTGGTGGATCGCCTGCAGCCGCAGGAACCCACCCTCGTAGCCCTAAGCTACGAATTTCAAGAGAAAGCTCTCTCCGAGTTTGAGTTTTTCAAGGAAAAAATAGAGTTTGAGCAGGCTTTACACCACCAATCTTCAGAGCCCAACCTAGAATCAGAAGACCAACTGTCCAGGAAGGCCGAGGAGTTGCTGCAAAAATACGGTCGCAAGAATTTGGAAGGCCTGAAGAACGTCTTTGCCGACTTGCTATCGCTGGCGGTATTTGGTTGGCTGATCTTTATCGGGCGCGAAGAAATTGAGGTTCTTAAGTCTTTTTTGGATCGCCTGATCTATGGCCTCAGTGACAGTGCTAAGGCTTTCATTATTATTCTTTTTACCGATGTCTTTGTGGGTTATCACTCACCCCACGGTTGGGAGGTGCTTCTGGGTAGCTTAGCTGCCCACCTGGGCCTGCCCGAAAACCGCAATTTCATCTACGGCTTTATTGCCACTTTTCCCGTTTTTCTGGATACGCTCTTTAAGTACTGGATCTTCCGTTACTTGAACCGCGTATCGCCGTCGGCGGTGGCCACCTACCATGCCATGAACGATTGAGGGTTCGCAGTTGCCTTCATTGGAGAATCTGGGCCGCTGCCCTCACCCCCAGCCCCTCTCCCAGAGGTGCCCAAGCGCTCCGCGCCGCTCACGCGACCACCCCCGGCCCCTCTCCCAGAGGGAG
>NZ_JANSJI010000301.1:0-686 GCF_047462475.1 Synechococcus sp. H55.11 | reverse complement strand
CACCGTGTTGCGCACCTTCGGCCCCATCCGCACCTTTAACCCCTTTGAGCCGGTCAGCCGCGGGGAAGCGGCAATTGCCCTGTCGGCCTTTGGAGAGCGGACGGCTCAAGAAGCTGCCTTGCCAACCGCAACTCCCGCAGCCAAGCCCCTCGATCTTGAGCCTTCTCCCCCTGCTGCCGAACCAGACCCGACCCCTTCCCCCGCTCCCACCCCTGAGGGCGAACCCTCTCCCGGCGCTGCTAGCAACCCTGAGCCATCCCCACCACTCAGGATCCCAGCAGTTGCTCCAGGGGCAGGGGAAATCGTTACGCCGCGCCAGCCTCAACCCTGAATTAGAGGGATCCCAAGCTGCGGGAGCAGAGAGGTCTAAAGCGCTGGCGCTCATTGCAAAGATCCAACCGCTCAAGGGGGAGCCAGGATCCCCGCGACTCTTGTTGTAGAAGGCGGGAAAGGATCTGTTGCCGCTCTCTACGTCGTTATTGCTACGCAACGCTGTCGCGAACGCGCTACTATCCCCAACTCCCCTCTCCCCTTGGGAGATGGGGTGGTCGCGTTAGCGGCGCGGAGCGCTTGGGAAGTGTCTCGCTCTAGTTTGCAATTAAATAAAATGGGAGAAGCCAGGAAAATCGACAGGGATCCCGTCTGTGTCTGCAACCATTCCCGAAATTCGCTCTGAAGAGCTGCTG
>NZ_JANSJI010000300.1:0-687 GCF_047462475.1 Synechococcus sp. H55.11 | reverse complement strand
CAAGCTTTCTTCCCACTAGGAAGCCGACCTTGCTGCAAACAGCACCTTATTCATACCAGTAGAAAAGCCTTTCCGTAAAGGTTTTGGCAACCTAAAATGCAGACTTTCAGCGGCTATTTGATTCACTAAATTTATTGAGTCCTGTCCGTGAGCTACTGCCAGCAGTGCCTCAGTTCTGGGCCCTGTCGGCTCCCTGATCTACGGGTAGATGTTACGAAAATAAAGCGATTCCATTACTCAAAGCTTAGACCAATAGGATCGGAAAAAAGCAAGTAAAATCGGTCATGCTCTCTTAATCGTTAACCAGATTGCACTGAGATAAAAAACATGTTTTTTGATACACTCTACATCGCTACAGATGCCTATTTTGTCTGTAGAAACCCATCGGAGAGGACGGCCCAGCAAGGCATCGAACGGCCTGCTGGCCCATTTCTGCAACCTTTTGAGGCTGATTTCAGAGAGAGTTGTCAATAAGCCTCAGCTCCAAACCAGCCAAGGCAGATCCCAAGGAAAAGCCGTCGTCTTGGCTTTCCCAAGTTTAGGGCAAATTAAGGCAAATTTTGAGCCTTAGACACTACATGTGGAGTCAAACCTTCGAGCCGCCAGCGTACTACAGGTTATCCGTCGAGTAGGGGCTGTGGAGCCCAGGGGGGAAAAGCCGCAACCCCTGCTGGCGCACGCGTTGCT
>NZ_JANSJI010000299.1:0-13505 GCF_047462475.1 Synechococcus sp. H55.11 | reverse complement strand
CACGCTCAAATCTAGCTGGGGCAAAACCGAGGCAACAATGCGTTCAGGGCCGGTTTTAACCTCGTCTTCGTATTCCCCACCAACCCAGCGCAACACGGAAACCGACTGCTTAGCGGGATCCCCAATCCAGTATTCCGGGATCCCACCGGCAGCACAGTCTTTGCGCTTGTCTTGATAATCGCGTTTTTCATAAGGCCAGTTCGTGAGGCGTAGGTACCCCTCCGCCGTTAAAGGCTGTGCAGGGACTTGAACCATCGACGGAGCCCTCTGTTTTAATTTTTGGCTGTTGCCAACTTCGGCAAGACTTTGGAGCTGGTCAACACCTGGTCGATGAGGCCGTAGGCTTTGGCCTCTTCCGGAGTCATGAAAAACAGCCGCTCCGTGTCCTTCTTGATGCGCTCCAGAGGCTGGCCCGTGCTGCGAGACAATTCCTCCAGCATCATGTTGCGCAGGGTCAAGATCTCGCGGGTGCGAATTTCAATATCGCTGGCCTGTCCGCGAGTGCCACCGTAGGGCTGATGCAGCACGATCGTGGCATTGGGCAAGCTGGCCCGGAACCCTTTGGCGCCCGCCGCCAACAACATGGCTGCCATACCGATGGCATTGCCGATGCAGATGGTATGCACCGGCGGCTTGATGTAGTTCATCGTATCCAAAATGGCAAACGCTGCCGTGTCGTAGCTGTAGGTGCCCGTCGAGTTGATGTACATCTTGATCGGCTTTTCCCGATCCTCGTACTGCAAATACAGCAGTTGTTCCACAATCAGCTTGGTGACGTTGGCATTCGACTCCTCTGCTAGGGGCAGGCCCAGGTAGACAATGCGCTCCTGCAGCAGCAGCGAGGCCAAATCGGGAGGCGGAGTCCGAACCGGAGCGCCGCCATAGTAGTAGTAGGTCGATTGCACCATGCCAAAGTTCTCCTACGGCCAATCCCTTGACTCTAAAGACAACTGCCTAGAACAGCAACACAGACGAAGGATAAGAGCAAGGGATCCGAGAACAGCAGCGGATCCCTTGTCTTCCTAGCAACCAGAACCTGAAGGGGAGACACAGATGCCCCGCCGCAGCTTTACTCCGCTCCCTGCGGCAAGAGAACCCGCTCCGGCTGCGTGACCAGCACCTTGGGCTTGCGCTCCTCGTCCACATCGATGAGGACTTCCGAGCCCTCTTTGACGTGGCCGGTCAAGATCTCTTCCGCCAAGATGTCTTCCAACAGGCGCTGAATAGCACGGCGCAGCGGACGCGCCCCATAGCTGGGGTTGTAGCCCTCCTCCACCACCAAGTCTTTGAAGCGATCGCTGACCGTGAGGCGGATTTTCTTCTCCGTCATGCGGTCGAACACTTCCTTGAGCAGGATGTCGGCAATCTGCTTCACCTCGTCCTTGGTCAGTTGCCGGAAGACAATGATCTCGTCCACCCGATTGAGGAACTCAGGCCGGAAGTACTGCTTCAGCTCTTCGTTTACCAGGTTGCGGATGCGGTTGTAGTTTGCATCTTCGTCGTTGGTGTTGAACTCGAAGCCGAGGCTGCCGCCGCCCTTCTCGATCACCTTCGAGCCGATGTTAGAGGTCATCACGATCAGGGTGTTCTTGAAGTCCACCGTGCGGCCCTTGGCGTCGGTCAGGCGGCCATCTTCCAGAATCTGCAGCAGCAGGTTGAACACATCCGGGTGGGCCTTCTCGATCTCGTCGAAGAGCACCACCGTGTAGGGACGGCGCCGCACCGCTTCCGTGAGCTGGCCCCCCTCGTTGTAGCCGACATATCCGGGCGGGGATCCGATCAGCTTGCTGACCGTGTGCCGCTCCATGTACTCCGACATGTCGAGGCGGATCATGGCCGACTCGGAGCCGAAGAAGTAGGCCGCCAGGGCCTTGGTCAGCTCGGTTTTGCCCACCCCCGTCGGGCCGGAGAAGATGAAGCTGGCGATGGGGCGGTTGGGGTTTTTCAGCCCCACGCGAGCGCGACGAATGGCACGGGAAATGGCCCGCACCGCCTCATCTTGGCCGATGATGCGCTGGTGCAGGGTTTCCTCCATGTGCAGCAGCTTCTCCGACTCGCTCTCGGTCAGCTTGGCCACCGGCACCCCTGTCCAGGCGCTCACCACCTGGGCGATGTCCTCTTCGGTGACCTCCGGCATCTCCTCGCGGCTGCTTTCCTCAGCCTTCTTGGCAGCAGCAATGGCGCGGATCTGCTGCTTGATCTCCATCTCCCGATCCCGCAGCTCACCGGCCCTGTCGAAGTCTTGGGCCCGCACCGCGGCATCCTTCTCCTTGAGCACCCGCCGCAGCTCCTGATCCAGCTCCCGCGCCGCCGGCGGCAGTTGCGAGTTGATCAGGCGCACCCGTGAAGCCGCCTCGTCGATGAGGTCGATGGCCTTGTCCGGCAGGAAGCGGTCGGAGATGTACTGGTCGGCCAGCTTGGCCGCCGCATCCAAAGCCGCATCGGAGATCTTCAGCTTGTGGTGTTGCTCGTAGCGCTCCCGCAGACCAAACAGGATCTCGATCGTCTCTGAAACGCTCGGCTCGCCCACCATAATCGGCTGGAAGCGACGCTCCAGAGCGGCATCTCGCTCGATGTGCTTGCGGTACTCATCCAGCGTGGTGGCGCCGATGCACTGCAGTTCGCCGCGGGCCAGGGCGGGCTTGAGAATGTTGGCAGCATCGATGGCCCCTTCGGCAGCCCCGGCCCCGATGAGGGTATGCACCTCGTCGATGACTAGGATGATGTTGCCGGCGTTGCGGATCTCATCCATGATTTTCTTGAGGCGCTCCTCAAACTCGCCGCGGTACTTGGTGCCGGCCACCAACAGGCCGATATCCAAGCTGATCACTCGCTTGTCGGCCAAGATATCGGGCACATCCCCCTGCACAATGCGCTGGGCCAGACCTTCGGCAATGGCGGTCTTGCCCACGCCCGGCTCGCCGATGAGGACGGGGTTGTTCTTGGTGCGGCGGCCCAAGATCTGGATCACCCGCTCGATTTCCCGCGTCCGACCCACCACCGGATCCAGCTTGCCCTCTTGGGCCAATTGGGTGAGGTTGGAGCCGAATTCGTCCAGGGTTGGCGTTTTGGTGCGGCTGGAAGACCCACCCCCTGCCGTCACTTCGGCGGTCTCGCCCAACATGCGGATCACCTGGGTGCGCACCTTGGACAGATCCACCCCCAGGTTTTCCAGAACGCGGGCGGCTACCCCTTCCCCTTCGCGGATCAGGCCCAGGAGCAGGTGCTCAGTGCCGATGTAGTTGTGGCCGAGCTGGCGAGCTTCCTCCAAGGAGAGCTCCAGCACTCGCTTGGCGCGGGGAGTGAAAGGGATCTCGACAGCCACAAAGCCGGATCCCCGGCCAATAATTTTCTCGACTTCAATGCGGGCGTCCTTCAAGTTCACTCCCATGGACTTGAGAACTTTGGCGGCGACCCCAGTGCCCTCGCCGATTAACCCCAACAAGATTTGCTCGGTGCCAACGAAATTGTGACCTAACCGTCTGGCCTCCTCCTGGGCCAGCATGATCACCTTGATGGCTTTTTCTGTAAAGCGTTCAAACATGATCCTCGGGCTCCCTACGCCTGCATCAAGGCGGACTTGATAGGCCTAATCCTAACACAGGATTCAGGCCAACTAAGGTAGGGTAAATACCCCAGACGAAAAATCATCTGGGATCGTGACGCGCCTGGAGAGATTTGAACTCCCGACACCGTGGTCCGTAGCCACGTGCTCTAGTCCACTGAGCTACAGGCGCAAGCTATCTACCTACAGGAAAAGCAAAACAGCCACGGTTGAAGACCTGTCTCTCCTCTTCAGAGATGGACGCCTATCAGTGTGGCTTAGGTATTCTAGCACAAGAGCGTTTTTGGGAAAGTCCAACGGGGGTGTAGATATCCGCCAAGGTTCAACAATGCCCTGGCCAGGAGCGCAGAACTTCTCCCCCCACCTCGAGGCCGGCTTGGGAGCTGCTGGCCGTGAGCACCTGGATCCAGACTTGGCCGTTGCGCCGCCACAGGCGGGCTTGTAGATGGCCGGCCAAGGTGTCGCGGCAGTTGCGCCGCATCCCTTGCGGGCCAGGGGTGAAGACGGTTTGCCCAGGCTGCCGTGTATGACCTTCTACTTGGATGCACCAGTGGGATCCCTCACCGCGCACCTGCCAGGATCCCCAGGGATCCACTTGCCAGCTTAGCCGCGCTTGGCCGGGCCGCCATTCCAAAAAAGGCTGGGATCCCCACCCATGCAAGCTGATTAAGGCGACTTCTTCGGGGCGGGTGAGCACCTGTCGCTCGGCTCCGGCGCAGGTGAGGCTGA
Source organism: Synechococcus sp. H55.11 (assembly GCF_047462475.1). Taxonomy (NCBI): domain Bacteria; kingdom Bacillati; phylum Cyanobacteriota; class Cyanophyceae; order Synechococcales; family Synechococcaceae; genus Synechococcus; species Synechococcus sp. H55.11. The sequence continues at coordinate 9,211 of NZ_JANSJI010000299.1, read as the reverse complement.
GGCCGGGATGGTCGGGAAAGGCGTTGCACTGGATCCAAAACCAGCGACGAGGGAAGCTCTGCCCCCAGTTTTTTTCGGCGTAGGCGGGGGCCTGCTCGAATGCGTAGCGCCTGCCCCGCCACTCCACCCAGCCGCTGGCCAGGCCGTGGCTCATCAGGATCTGCCAGCCCGGCTCAAAGATGGGCAGATAAGACCAGGCTCCCATGGTGGCCCGCGGCGGGATCCCATAGGCGCAGCAGGGTTGGATGCGATAGAGCCAGCGAACCGGCTCGGCCCGGGTGGGATCTGGCAGGATCCCTTGGTTGAGGTGGGCGCTGTATTGGTAGCCGCTGGCGGTGCGCTGGAAAAAGGTGAGGGGCTCCTGCAGCCCTCGCCAGCTCTCGCCTGGCCCGCCGGAGTGCCCCAAGGCCAGATGCCGCCAACTGGCCCAGAAGCGCTGCGGGTTGGGGAAGGTGCGCCACTGCAGCTCCTCGTCCGGCCCCAACACCTGTGCCATGCCTCCTCGCCTGGGATCGATGGCGTACATGAAGGCAAAGCTAAGGGGCGGATCCCCGGGCAAGGTGACACGGCTGTACCAACCTTCAAAAAACGGCTCGGCACAACCGTCCCAGTGATAGCCGGCATGGGGCAGGGATCCCCCATCCGTTGAGCCGTTTTGCTTAAAGCCCTCTGCCACCGGAGAGCAACTCCTTCGAGAATCGCCAAAAGATAGGGAAAAACCTATAGATACCAAAAGAATAATTGTATTGTTTCTATGCCTGTCTGCTTTTAGGATATCAACCAAGCTGAGATTTAAGGATTTCTTTACGAGGGGAATCCGTCGGTCTAGCGGCTTGAACTGGAAAGGTTTTTCTTGGCGCTCACATATTCTGTCAAAGATGAGGTGATCATGACATCACGTCGCAGCTTTTTATTGTCCGCGGGTGCAGCCACAGTGGGTGGGCTTGTGAGTGGCAGCCTAGCACGGGCCAGTACGGGCTACTGGGTTGCTCAAGCCAGCGGCCCGGAAACCCCCAACCTCAGGCTGGGTTTTATTCCGATTGTGGAATCTGCCCCTCTGATCATCGCCAAGGAGAAGGGCTTTTTCGCCAAGCACGGCATGACCGGCGTAGAGGTGTTGAAGCAGGCCAGTTGGCCGGCAGCCCGCGACAACGTGGTGATCGGCTCGGCGGGTGGGGGCATTGACGGCGGCCAGTGGCAGATGCCGATGCCCCATATGATCCACATCGGCGCCATCACCAACAACCAGCCGGTGCGCATGGCGGTTCTGTGCCAGTTGATCACCCAAGGCAACGGGATTGCCATTGCCGGAATGCATGCGGGCAAGGGCTTGGGGCTGGATGTTTCCGGAGCCGCAGACTACATCAAAAATTTCAGCGCCAGCAACGGACGCAAATTCAAGGCCGCCCATACCTTCCCCAACGTCAATCAAGATTTTTGGATCCGCTACTGGCTGGCTGCTGGGGGGATAGATCCGGATCAAGACATCGACCTGTTGGCGGTGCCCTCTGCCGAGACGGTGCAGGGGATGCGCAATGGCACCATGGATGCTTTTAGCACCGGGGATCCCTGGCCCTACCGGATTGTGGCCGATAAAATCGGCTTCATGGCGGCCCTCACCCAGCAGATTTGGCCTTTTCACCCTGAAGAATACTTGGCCATTCGCGCCGACTGGGTGGAGAAAAACCCCAAGGCCACGCAGGCCACTTTGATGGCGGTCATGGAAGCGCAGCAATGGTGCGACGATCCGGCCAACCGTGAAGAGCTGGTGCGCATCCTTTCGGGGCGTGCTTATCTAAATGTGCCGGTCGAGGTTCTCACGCCTCCTTTTCAGGGCAAGTACGAATTGGGAGACGGCAAGCCGGCTGTTCAAGATTTCAGCGCCGGGCCTCTGTACTGGGAAGATGGGCGGGGCAGCGTCTCCTATCCCTACAAGAGCCATGACCTGTGGTTCTTGACGGAATCGCTGCGTTGGGGCTTCCACGCTCGCTTCCTCAAGGATCTGGATACTGCCCGCCGTCTGGTGGATGAGGTCAACCGCGAAGATCTCTGGCGCGAGGCCGCCCAGGCTTTGGGGGTGAAGAACATTCCCAGCAACACTTCGCGAGGAACGGAGCGTTTCTTCGATGGGGTGGTGTTTGACCCTCAAGATCCCCAGGCCTACTTGAACAGCCTGAAAATCAAGAGGGCCTAGTATTGACTCCAGCCACCACAGACGTGTTTCTCGCAAGACAGGGATCCTCCCTATTTACAGGATCCCATCGAGTGAGAAAAAGCTGAGCCGAGCTTTCTGCTCACATCGAGTTGATAGAAACTGTCAGCCTTGCGCTTTTTGAAAAGCTTTGAATTCTATGTTGAGGATCGGCTATGTTAGCTCTACTTCACGTTCCGCGGGAATACTCCAGGGATCCCTGCTTCGAGAGACCGGCTCAGCCCCAATGGGACAAGCTCATCCTCTCGATAGCGATGGGGGCACTGATTTTACTGATTGTTGTGAGAGTTTTGTCGAGCTTGCAGTCCTTGTGTTTGCCCGTCCAAGGAAAAGGCAAGTCTGATCCAAGTTCGTGCTCTGTTGCCAGCACTTTGTAAAACCCCTCGGTCGAGATGTTCTGGGGGCGCAGCAACGGAGAACTGTGTAAAACCCTATCCTCTCTAGGAGCCATGACGACGACACTTTCTTCTCCGGCAAAGTCTTCGACGGCCAAGTTTGACTTTGCCAAGTATCGGGATCAGATCCTCCCTCCCGTGGTTGGCATTGCGGGATTTTTGTTGATCTGGCAACTTTTGTCCAGCGCCAACCTGATCCGGCTGCCGGGGCCATGGGATATTTGGATGGATGAGCGCAGCCGTTATCTAATCCTGCATCCTCTGTATCGCAACAGCGACCTCGACCAAGGGCTGCTGTGGCAAACTTTGGCCAGCCTGCAAAGGGTTGCCATCGGCTACTGCAGCGCCGCCTTGGCGGGCATTGCCCTGGGGATCTTGGTGGGCAGCAGCGTGTGGATCAACCGCGCTTTGGATCCCCTCTTCCAATTTTTGCGCATGGTGGCTCCCTTGGCCTGGGTGCCCATCTCCTTGGCGGCTTTGCAGCGCAATGAGCCGGCTGCCCTGTTTGTTATTTTCATCACCTCGATCTGGCCCATTTTGATCAACACAGCGGTGGGGGTGAGACAGATTCCGGAAGACTACATCAACGTTTCTAGAGTGCTGAGGCTTTCCAAGATAGACTTCTTTTTTAAGGTGCTGTTGCCCTCTGCTTTGCCCTACATGTTCACAGGTTTGCGGGTTGGCATCGGCCTCTCCTGGCTGGCGATTATTGCTGCAGAAATTGTCATGTCTGGCGTGCCAGGGATCGGCTTTTTTATCTGGGATGCCTACCAGCAGAATTATGTAACTGAGATCATCGTTGCTGTCATCTACATTGGGGCGGTGGGCTTGCTTTTGGATCGGCTGGTGGCTGCCCTGCAAAACAAAATAGCCAATCGCTAGCCCCGTTTGCAGATCTTTTCACTGCATGTCCATCCAATTGAGTTGGGATCCCTCTTCCATTGTCTTTGAGTGTTTGCTCCAATCCGCTCTTCAAAAAGAGTAGAATTGAGGTCTGGGATCCGAGTTGCCGAGCAAATTGAGAGTATCTACAGGTGGGGAGGTCTTCTGTGTCTGTATTGGTCAGTGTAGAGCAAGTGGAAAAAGCGTTTGGTCTGCCTGGGGGCCAAGAATATCTTGCTCTCCAAGGGATCGATCTCCAAATTCACCGCGGGGAGTTTGTCTCCTTAATCGGCCACTCCGGCTGCGGCAAGTCCACCCTGTTGAACATGGTGGCGGGGTTGTCTTTACCTACCGGAGGGATCGTGGCTTTGGATGGACACACCATCACCGTTCCCGGCCCCGATCGCATGGTGGTGTTTCAGAATTACTCCCTTTTGCCTTGGCTAACGGTTCGGCAAAACATTGCCCTGGCCGTAGACGCTGTGCTGAAAAACTACTCCCCAGCAGAGCGTCAGCAGATTGTCGAAGAACATATCGATCTGGTTGGTTTGCGGCAGGCGGCGGATAAGTTCCCAGCGCAACTCTCAGGGGGCATGAAGCAGCGGGTAGCCATCGCTCGCGCTTTGGCGGTAAGGCCCAAGGTGTTGTTGTTGGACGAGCCCTTTGGCGCTTTGGATGCCCTTACACGGGGGAATCTGCAGGAGCAGTTGATGCGCATCTGCGAAGAACATCACGTGACTACCCTTATGGTTACCCACGATGTGGATGAAGCCGTCCTGCTCTCGGATCGGGTGGTGATGCTGACCAACGGGCCGGGATCCCGAATTGGCAATATTTTAACCATCGATATTCCCCGCCCCCGCCGCCGGTTGGAGGTGGTCAATCACCCCAGCTACTATAGCTATCGCAGCGAGATCATCTACTTTTTGAACCAGCAAAAACGGATCAAGCAGTGGCGGGCCCGCCGCAGCACCGTGGTGGCCAGGCACGGTTTGGAAAAGATCAACTTGGAGATTGGCTTTGTGCCCCTGACCGCCTGCGCCCCGCTGGCGGTGGCCAAAGAAAAGGGGTTTTTTGCCAAACACGGCCTGGAAGAAGTCAATCTGGTGCGGGAAACCAGTTGGCGAGGGATCCAAGACGGCATCCAGGGAGGTTACTTGGATGCGGCCCAAATGCCCGCCGGCATGCCGGTGTGGATGTCTCTGGGCGGCGGGGACAATCCGCCTCAGCCGGTGGTGACTGCCCTTACCTTGACCCGCAACGGCAATGCTATTACCCTGCACAGGCGCTTCTACGAGCAAGGGATCCACACGCTGAGCCAGTTGAGGGCTTACATCTTAGATAGCCCCAGCCGTCGGCTGACCTTTGGGGTGGTGCATCCCAGCTCCATGCACAACTTGCTGCTGCGCTATTGGCTGGCAGCCGGCGGGATCCACCCGGATCACGATGTTGTGCTGAAAACCCTGCCCCCGGCCCAGATGGTGGCCAACCTAACAGCCGGCAACATCGACGGCTACTGTGTAGGAGAGCCTTGGAACTTGCGGGCCGCTCTGGAGGGCAGCGGCTTTACGGTGGCTACAGATTTGGAGATTTGGCTGGGCCACCCCGGCAAAGTGTTGGGGGTGCGCGAAGAGTGGGCCAGGGCCTATCCCAACACCCACATTGCCCTGGTGAAAGCGTTGCTGGAAGCCTGTCGCTACTGTGAAGATCCGGCCCACCACGACGAGATTCGCGAGCTGCTCAGCCGCCGCGCCTACCTGAGCACTGATCCTTCCTACATTCACCTGGGGGATCCCCAGCGCCTGCTCTGTGACCTAGACATGCCAATGCGGGAATATGCCCACCACCGCTTCTTTCTGGGCGCCGGCAACCGTCCCAGCCGCACCGAGCATCTGTGGATGATGACGCAAATGGCCCGCTGGGGGGATCTGCCCTTCCCGCGCAACTGGGTAGAGATCGTGGAGCGGGTGTGTCAGGTGGGAGTCTTCAGTACGGCGGCCCGCGAGCTGGGGCTGGATGTGTCTTACCAACGCCAGCCCATTCAATTGTTCGACGGGATCCCTTTTAATGGCGAGGATCCCTTGGCTTACCTCAACAGTCTGGCGATTAAGCACGACATTTACGTAGCCGAGGTTGCTTTGGATCGTCGTCCTGTGTTGCTCTAGAGATCTCCTTGGCAAAAGCACGTTCCCAGTTGTGAGAAAACGATGAATTGGAGCACCCCACGATGACTGCCCTCTTGACAACCTCTACCCCAGTAGCCACAGCCGCAGAGCCCTACTTAACCCTTGAGAATGTCAGCAAGACTTACCCAACTCCTAAGGGGGAGTATCCCGTATTGCGCGATATCAACCTCAGCGTCTGTGAAGGAGAATTTGTTTGCATCGTTGGGCATTCCGGCTGTGGCAAAACCACCCTGCTGAACATGGTTTCTGGCTTTACCCAGCCCACCGGCGGCTCGGTAAAGCTCAAAGGCCAGCCAATTACAGCTCCTGGGCCAGATCGCATGGTGGTGTTTCAAGGGTATGCCTTGTTGCCCTGGCTCACAGTTTATGAAAATGTTTACTTGGCTGTTCAGGCGGTGTTTCCCCAAAAGAGCCAGTCAGAAAAGCATCAAATTGTAGAAGAACACCTGAATCTGGTGGGGCTGGGGGAAGCAGCCCAGAAATATCCCCCGCAAATTTCCGGAGGGATGAAACAGCGGGTGGCCATTGCCCGTGCCTTGGCAATCCGCCCAGCAGTGCTGATTTTGGATGAACCCTTTGGGGCTTTGGATGCCATCACCAAAGAAGAACTTCAGGAGGAGCTGCTGCGCATTTGGGAGGAACATCGCTGTACAGTTTTGATGATTACCCATGACATTGACGAGGCACTGTTTCTGGCCGACCGTTTGGTGTTAATGACCAACGGCCCTGCGGCCACCATCGGGCAAATCATCTCTATTCCCTTCCCGCGTCCTCGCGACCGCGAGCGAATTTTGGAGGATCCACAGTACTATCGCCTGCGCAACTCCGTCCTCAGCTACCTCTACGGTCGTGAGGCCAACCCTGAAGCGGCTAACTAAGAGCTGCAAACCCCAGATGGAACTCCTGCCCTTATCCTGCTGAGCCGACCAAGCTGCGCACGGCCTGCAGCAGCTCAGCAGGAAGCGGAGAGCCGGGATCCCAGCACAGCTCCAGTTGGTTGGGATCCCTGGGCAGATCTTCCTGGCAGGGGCCCGTGTGCAGGACGGCCACACACCGCAGGTTGCCCCGATCCCGACAAAACTCATGCCAGAGGGGAATGGCCGCCGGATCCCGGCTGACCAAGAGGTAATGGGAGCAGGCTTCCAGGATCGGCTGCTTGTGGGGATCCACCTTGCCGCCCACATCCACGATCACCAAGCTTTTTTGTTGGCGCAGGGCGAGGATGGCCTGGGCGTGGAAGCTGAAAAATTCAGGGGTCAAACGTCCCCGGTAGCGGTGCTTGAGGATTTTGGCTTCTTCCGGCGGCAGATCCAACGTCCAATTTCCTTCCCCATCCCAGTGGGCCCGCTGCAGATAAACGTTGGGATCCTGGGGCAGCAGGGCCTCGAAAAGAGCGCGGGCCAGGCGGCTTTTACCGCTATCCGGAGGGCCCACCACCATCACTGCCGCCGCCAATTCTGAGCCTGGCCTGCCCTGCACCCAGGGGATGATCTCGCCCACCTGCACGTCTGGGCTGTGGCTGGAGACCACCACTGCCCCCAGGCGCGGGTCGTAGCAGGCCACCCAGCGGGTGAAATGGCACTCGTGCACCAACCAGCCGTAGAGCCAAATGGGGGCGCGCCCGCTCAGTACCACTCCCAAGCGGGGGTCGATCCCCCCAGGCAGGCGCAGTTGAGCCAGATCTTCCGGGAAAACCAGCCGATCCGGTCGGGTCAGCTCGATTTCAATGACCTGAAACGATAGCCCGCCAAGATGGGGTTTCTGCGGCCAATGGGCCAGATAGCCAGACCGCAACTGCAGTGCTACAGCAGCCATAGCAATGGGGACGGAACGACAACAGACTGGCTCCAGTATGGAAAAGATTGGAATCGGGAGCTTCCAATTGTTGGCAGAGTAGGGGCGAAGGGATCCGACCTTGGTCTGTGCCTTGCCCTGGAGGGGGGAGATGAACGGAGGGGAGTTGCCTTTGACGGCAGAAGTATTGCGCTGGCTGGCGGGCGGACAGTTGCCAGAGCGCCTGGAGCGGGCGGTGCGTCTGTGGGTGCTGCTCCAGTGCCTCTATGGCGAAAACCGCTGGCCGGATCTGCCGCAGACCTTTGGCTACACCCACCTTCGGGATCGTCTCTTCTCGCCCCACCACCCCAAGCAGGATTTGCCCCACGGGATCTCCTGCCCAGATCCCGGCTGCATTTGCCAGAAGCCCCTGAGCTTTTGGCTAAAGGATCCCGACCTGGTGGCCGCCTTGAAAGCCGAAGTTCCCCATCTGGAGACGCTGCTGGCTAGCCGGCCCTTTTTCAAGACCCACCGCACCCTGCGCAAAGAGCTGGACTACCTGGCCGCCCGGGGCTGGCTGCAGCCAATCGAGGCCAACTCCAAGCGAAGAGATAACTTTCGCTGCCGCGCCGCCGGGGATCGCCCCTCCTTGCCGACGGCTGCCTCGCCCTTGACGTTGTCGGGCGGCCAGCTTGAGCAGATCTACCACGTCCTCAGCGACGTGGCCTTTGTGCATCCCGACGTGCAGGTGTTGCTGGACGATATCTGGAGAGGTCATCAACACCGGCAGCGGCGGCTGTTTGTCTGGTTTGAATACATCCTCTCCGACGAACAGCAGGAGCGGGTGGACGAATACCAAAACCAGCTAGAGGCCTTCTGGACAAAACCGGCGGCAGGGCTGATCCGCTTTGATTACGAAACCCGCCAGCACGGGATCCAAAGGGTTTTCACCTACCCGGTTTGCCTGTTTTATGCCCGCCGCGCCAAGTATTTGGCGGCCTTTGGTCAGCTCCCGCAGGCTGCCGGATCCCTGGGCTGGCACAACTTTCGCCTGGATCGCATTTGCTCGCCTCGCCTGACGGTGGTGCCCTGGTCTGACCCTGCGGTGCCGGCAGAGCTAGTGGCCCGCCAGAAGCAGGGGAACCTGCCCACCCCCGAAGCGGTGCAAGCGGCCTGGGAAGAGGCCTGGGGATCTGATTTCTATCTGCCCAAGGCGCTCTTGATTTTGCGCTTTGCGCCGGAGTTTGCCCGCCGCTACGTGGACAACACGGTGCGCCACCCCACCTTCCAACCCATTGACTACGAGCGGATCCCGGCTTTGGTACGGCGGGAGGTAGCCGATGCGGGGGAACGGGAAAAGATCCTGCACATTCTTCGGCAGAGGCCGGCCAGCGACCGCTACTTCCGCGCCTATGTGCGGGTGGGAGACACCAACTTCACCATGCGCCTGCGGGATTGGCGGCCCAACGGCGAAGTGATTGCCCCTCTGGCCTACCGGGAACAGATGGCCCAAGAAGCGCAGGCAGAGCTGGGGTTTTACCGGCCCGAGTTGGCCCTCGCCAAACCCGCCTGCCCATGACCACCCTCTATTTAACCGAGCCGGGTACCGTGGTTCACTGCCAGAACCAAAGCTTGCTCATTCGGCGCCGCGGCCAAGAGCAGCTTTGCCGCCTGGCCGAACTAGAGCTAGTGGTGGTACTGCCCGGGATCCAGTTGACCGCCGCCGCTCTGGCCCAACTGCTGGATCGCGGCGTGGAAACGAT
>NZ_JANSJI010000298.1:0-698 GCF_047462475.1 Synechococcus sp. H55.11 | reverse complement strand
CGGGCTGTCTGCTCAACAGGTTTCCAATTTCTAGGGATCCCCCCGAAGGGGGAACTTCCTTCGTCGGCCTCGTCGAACAATTGTTTGTGCGGCTGTTTCCAATTTCTAGGGATCCCCCCGAAGGGGGAACCGAAGAGAGTGAGGACGCCACTCTCTCCGGCGGGAACGTTTCCAATTTCTAGGGATCCCCCCGAAGGGGGAACCCAAACCGCTGGGGCCGCGGGCTGTCTGCTCAACAGGTTTCCAATTTCTAGGGATCCCCCCGAAGGGGGAACCCCCCGATGTCGACTATCGTCGTGGGGTTATACTTAGCGTTTCCAATTTCTAGGGATCCCCCCGAAGGGGGAACTTGAGGGGAAACCAGTTAAGCAGCTGCAAAGCGTGCTGTTTCCAATTTCTAGGGATCCCCCCGAAGGGGGAACTATCAGCCAATCCTTGGATTTAAAGTCCGAATTCAAAACTAAGTTTCCAATTTCTAGGGATCCCCCCGAAGGGGGAACGCCGCTGATGGAGAGGTACACCGCACCCGCTTTGCCGTGTTTCCAATTTCTAGGGATCCCCCCGAAGGGGGAACCACCTGGGAAGTGGAGTTCTTCCTCTCACGTCTAACCGAGTTTCCAATTTCTAGGGATCCCCCCGATGGGGGAACGGTATCAAAGCAGTACGTTGGGTGGGGGCGTACGGGCGCGGTTAGCAAT
>NZ_JANSJI010000297.1:0-3532 GCF_047462475.1 Synechococcus sp. H55.11 | reverse complement strand
CAGCGGGTGCGCATTGTCATTGCCGAAGGCCAGGGGTTGGCAGAAGTGACGGCGGTGGCCCGGCACGAGATCGGCCATGGGCTGGGGCTGTGGGGCCATAGCCCCGACCCGCGGGATCTGATGTATGGCGGCCACCATGCAGCGGCTACCGGCAATCGCCGCCTGCTGCGGGTGCCCACCATCACCAAACGGGATCTCAACACCCTGAAGCGGGTTTATGAGCAGCCCACCCTCATGGGCCAGGTTTTCCCGGAGAGCTACCGCCGCCTGTTCGGCCAGCTTCTGCCAGAAAGAACTTTTGGGATGGCCGACAGCTAGAGCCGCAGCAGTTGCGGCGCCCCCTTGAGCGCCATAGCCAGGAGAAAAAACAGCAACTGGGTGGCCACAATGCTGGGGCCGGAGGGCAGGTTGAAGGCAGCCGAGAGGAGGATCCCCAACACCGCACTCAAGCCCCCCAAGCCCATGGCCAGCAACACATACGTTGTAAAGTTGGATCCCAAAAGCCGCGCCGTCGAAGCAGGGATCACCACAAAAGCGCTCACCAATAGCACCCCCACCGAGCGGATCGACAGGGCCACCACCAAAGCCAGCAGCACCACAAAGGCCAACCGCTGCCAGCCCCCCTCTACCCCCCGCGCCCGCGCCAGCGACTCATCCAGGGTGAGCAGCATCTGGGCAGGCAAGGTCAGCCCAATATACCCCAGGGCCAAGAGCAGGAGCAGGCCGCTCATCCACAAGGCCGGCAGGCTGATGCCGAGAATATCCCCAAATAGCAACTGGTTAAGGTTGCCGCGGTAGCCAGGGATCAGGCTGAGGCCAATGATGGCTAGAGCCAAGGAGGAGGAGTAGATGATGTTTAGCACCGCATCTGCCGAAAGCTGGGTGCGTTCCAGGACAAAAGTCACCCCCAGGGCAAACACTACCCCAAACACCATCAGCACCGCCGTGGGATCCAGCCCCAGGGCCACTCCCAGGACAATACCCAGCAGCGCCGAATGCCCCAAGGCATCACTAAAAAACGCCAACTGCCGAAAGATGGCAAAACTGCCCAAAAGCCCCCCCGTCACCCCCGTCAGGATGCCGCCTAGGAGAGCCCGCTGCATGAAGGGCAGCTGCAGCCATTCCACCACCTGCGCCCAGGTCTCCGGCATTGCCCCTCCTCAGTGGTGGTGGATGTAGCGGGCAAACGCGGGGCCGTAGACGCGGCTTAGCATCTCCGGCGCCAGGGCCGCTTCAGGGGATCCCTGGCAAATCAGGGAGCGGTTGAGACACAACACGCGGTCGCAGTAGCGGGACACCATCTCCAGGTCGTGGGAGACCTGCAGGATGGCCCAGCCCAGGGAGCGGCGCAGCTCTTCCAATAGCCGATAGAATTCTCCTTCGCTGAGGCTATCTAGACCAGCGGGGGCCTCGTCCAGCACCAGCAGCCGCCGCGGCCAGACTAGACAATAGGCCAACAACACCCGTTTGAGCTCGCCGCCGCTCAGTTGACCCAGGGGCTTAGAGGCCAGGTGCAGAGCCTCGGCCCGTTGCAAGGCTTTCTGGACGGCCTCCTGCCGAGCAGCTCGCTGCTGCCAGGGCCAGCGGGGCCTAAGGGATCCCCAGCCCAGGGCAACAAACTCCGCCACCGTCAGGGGAATGGCGGGGTTGAAGTGCAAGCGCTGCGGCACATAGGCAAGCTGCTGCCGCACTTTCTGGGGCAAGTACCCCGACAGACGCAGCGGCTCCCCTAGGATGTAAACCGAGCCACACTGCCGCGGCAGGATGCCCAAGATGGCCTGCACCAAGGTGCTCTTGCCGGCGCCGTTGGGGCCAACAATGGCCGTGTGGGATCCCGCCGCCAGCTCAAACGAGACATTCTGCACCGCCAACTGGGATCCCCGATAGACCGTCAGCCCCTCCACCCGCAGGACAACCTCGTCAGAATGGAAGCTCATCGCCCCCTTGCCAGCAGGTGCTCGAGAGCAGCCTGACCCACCAAGGGCAACTGCAGGGGAACCCAGGCCTTCTCTTTCTCGAAGGCGGAGACCAGGTTTTCCACGTTCTGCCGCAGGATGGTTAGGTAGTACTCCGGCTCGATCCCCTCTGGGCCAGCGGTTTCGAGGGGATCGAATACGCGGACTTGTACCCCCAGATCCCGGGCCAAGACCTCAAAGGGGTTGTCCTTCCCCACTTGTGGCTCCACCAGGATTGTCTTTAGGCCCGACTGCCGCACCGTCTCCATCACCCGCCGCACATCCTCAGGGGAGGGGCTGGCTTCCGGGATCTCCACCAGGAACTCCGCTTTGAGGTTGTAGCGCTCGGCAAAGTATGGGGCAAAGTCGTGGAAGACCACAAAGCTCCTGCCGGCGAAGGGAGCTAATTTCTGCTCGATTTCTTTATCCAAAGCTTCCAGTTGCTCGATAAAGGCAGCGGCATTGGCGCGGTAGATCTCTGCCCCTTCTGGATCGACAGCAATGAGGCCATCGCGGATGTTTTCCACCTGCTGAATGGCCCGCCTGGGATCCAGCCAGATGTGGGGGTTCAACTCGCCGTGGCTGTGCCCATGAGAGTGTCCATGACTGTGGCCGTGACCATGAGAATGGCCATGGCTGTGGGAGTGGCCATGCTCTGGCTCCTGGGTCTGCAAAGTCGGGATCCCTTGGCTGCTGTCAATGGTTTGTAATTTGGGATTGCCGGCGTTGGCAATCAATCCCTCCAAAAAGGTCTCCATTCCCAACCCGTTGATCACCAGCACATCCGCCTGGGACAGCAGGCGCGCATCCTCGGGTCGAGCCTGAAAGTCGTGGGGCCCCATCTGGGGAGGGATCAGGGGTTTCACCTCAGCCCGCTCCCCGGCCACGGCGCGGGTAAATTGCGTTATCGGCAGGATTGTGGTCACCACCTGCGGAGGGGTGGATCCCCGTTGGGCCCGGGACTCTTCTTGGCGCATCTGTAAGCTGCCCAGGATCCCGACCGAGAGGGCCGCCACCAGCGAGACCAGCGATCGCACGGGTCGGGCCGAACGCAGAGAGTTATTAGCCATGAGTCCTAATACCTCACAAGACGACAGAGACAGCAGCGTCGGAAGCGCCTGACTCCTGGAAAGCCAAGGCCCGCTGCTGCAGCAATGAGAACATGCTCACCAGGCCGTTGGAGCGGGAAGGGCTAAGGCTGAAATTGAGGCCCATCTCCCGCACAAACTCCAGGGAAACCCCCAAAATTTCCTCTGGCGCTAGGCCGCTCAACCCCTCCACCAAAATGGCCACCAAGCCCTTGACCAACTGGGCATCGGCATCTCCCTGGATGTAGACCTTGCCGTCCCTTAACTCGGTGGCCAGCCACACCCGCGAGGCACAACCCCGCACGAGATTCTCCTCTGTGCGCTGGGAATCGGGGAAAGGGGGCAGGCGCTTGGCATAGGCCAGCAGCAGCTCGTACTTCTGACGAGAAGTTCTGGCCTTTTGAAAGCGACCCACAATCTGCCGCAGAGCTTCGGGCATCAACCCACTTGCCTGAATGAGAATGATAATCAAAAGTCATCGTAGCACGC
>NZ_JANSJI010000296.1:0-699 GCF_047462475.1 Synechococcus sp. H55.11 | reverse complement strand
TATCCCTAGCCCCTCTCTCCCTCTGTCTTTTTCCGCGAGCGAGTTGAGCTTGTTTTCTTGGCACTGGCAGATGCTGTGGATTTTTTGGACGATTTCTGCTTACTGGGAGGCGGCGCTGTAGGAGTTAGAAAAAAAACTTCTTTTAGGGCATCTAATTTTTTGCCTCGCGTAATTCTGCATCCTAGCTTGGTTATGGGAGTTAAGTTCTGCCACCAGCTCCTATCTGCCTCTGCAATTCGCGCGGCTGCAATGGTTACATCAACTCCCTTGAGGGGGGTGCCGGGCTGCTCGGCCAGGTATCTCAGCGCAGCCAAGATAGTTTCCCTAGAAGCCTCCGTCAAATTTACCTTCGGAACCATTTCTCTAGTGAGAACTTGGGCCTGCTCCACCTGCTCCGGGGCTGGGTCAACAATGATACACCACAGCCTCTCCAACCCGGCTTCTTGAGCAACTGCATAGACAAAATGGTTGCCAATGGCCTTGTACTGGTAGTCGCTAGCCTCAACCACCAGCAGCGGCACCCAATTGTGCCCTCCTGTTGCCCTTAACTGAGCGGCTGCTGCAGTAACCAAGAAAGAGGGAGCGGAAAACCCCTCGGCAGGCGTAATGCTCTCGAGGGGTAGGTTGACCAGCTTGCCGAGATCGGAAAACTCACTCATCGATAAAGTACTCGCCGGCGAGACTTTGGTAGTATTCTAA
>NZ_JANSJI010000295.1:0-13596 GCF_047462475.1 Synechococcus sp. H55.11 | reverse complement strand
AGCGGCGCGGAGCGCTTGGGCTAGCCGGCTAAGTTGTCGAGTTGCTCTAGTTGGGATAAATGCGCAAGCGGCGGTTGGGCTCTTCCCCAAAGCTTTGGGCCCGCAGGTGATAATGTTCCACCAACTGGTGTTGGAGCTTGCGGATCAGAGGCGAACGGGGCAAAAGTTCCACCGGCTGAGACTTGGGAATGACGATCTGCTCCACTGCCAGGCGGGCCTCTTCCAGAGCTTCCGTTTCGTCGCCCGAGCTGGCGCGAATGAACAGCTCCAGGTCGGAATCAGATCCGTCTTCGCTTTCGATGTTGAGGATGTGGCGCAGGGCGCGGGCCAGGGCGATCAAAGTATTGGCCTTAACAGTATGAATCGGGATCTGGCGGGAGTGGGCCAGTTGCTGGATCTTGGAGCGGCTGCGCACCTGGGATCGCAAAGCCAAGACAATATCTGCCCCATCCAGGTCTTTGGTGACCTCCGCCGGCAGTTTCAAAGTCTGGATCACCTGCTCCAGATGGAAGCGGCTCACTCCGTAGGGGTAGATCATCAGCGGCTCATCCGGATCCCACTGCCGCTCTGCTGGAGCCAGAGCGGATCCCTCCCAGTCCAAATCTTCTTCCTCTTCGGCTGCTCCGGATTCAGCCACGACCTGAACCGCAGGATGGGATCCCGCCGGCGTCGGCGGGACAGCGTCCTCCCGCTTGTCCAAGAGCAGGCTTGGCTCTCCTCGCTGTCGCGAACAACCTTCGAGCGGTTCTGATCGCGTTAGCGGGACGGAGTCCTTGGGCAGAGCTTCCATCCGTCCAGAGCGCCGCCATCCACCTCGCTCCCGTGCTGCACCTGCAGGGGGCCATTGGGGGCCGGCTAGAGCCGGGCGCTCGATCACCACCTGGCCGTGTTCGTCCAGGCTGCGCGTTTGGGTCAGGGGCTCGCGGTTGCGCAGGAGGCGATCCACGGTGGCGGCCACATCTTCATGGATGACCCAGCGGGATCGCTCCAGCATTTCGACGGCAATCTCAAACGTGGGTGGGGCTTTGCGCTCCAAGACACTCTTTTGAGAGCCCCGTCGCCGTGCCTCCTCATCTCCCAAGGTGACGGATTGGATCCCGCCTACCAAGTCCGAGAGGGTGGGATTTTTGATCAGGTTGTCGATGCGGTTGCCGTGGGCGGTGGCCACCAGTTGTACCCCCCGTTCGGCGATGGTGCGAGAGGCCAAGGCTTCCAATTCGGTGCCGATCTCGTCGATGACCACCACCTCGGGCATGTGGTTTTCCACAGCCTCGATCATCACCTTGTGCTGCAGCTCTGGGCTGGCCACCTGCATCCGTCTGGCTCGGCCAATACCCGGGTGGGGCACGTCGCCATCGCCGGCGATCTCATTGGAGGTGTCGATAATAACCACTCGTTTGCCCAGCTCATCCGCCAGCACGCGGGCAATTTCCCGCAAAGCCGTGGTTTTACCCACCCCCGGTCGGCCCAGCAACAGCATGGAGCGACCCTGCTCCACCAAGTCGCGGATCATGCTGATGACGCCGATAACGCAGCGACCCACCCGACAGGTGAGACCGATGATCGTGCCTTGGCGGTTGCGAATGGCACTGATGCGATGCAGGGTAGAGGCGATGCCCGCCCGGTTGTCACCGCTGAACTCTCCAACCCGACTGATCACTTGATCCAAGTCGGCTCGGGTGATCACCTCTTCTGAGAGGTAATCGGCAAAGCCAAGGAAGCGGGCTTCGGGGCGGCGACCCAAATCCATCACCACTTCTACCAATCGATCCAGGTGGGGATGCTGCTCTAGGCGCTCGCGAATCGGAGCCGGCAGGATATCCAGAAGTTTGCTCAAGTCGTCGCTGTATTGAACCTGGCCGGGAAAGCCAGTGTGTTCGCGTAAGCGGTGCGGATCCGCCAACGGATTTGGGGTTGAGGGCTGTGCGGGAAAACTCATGGCTGAGCAAGGTCACTAAACGCAGGAAAAACAGGTTTGTTTGCAAGCAATGGATCGCCGCTTCACTTGCTGCACCAACTGCTTGGCCAACGGGATCCCCGCCGCCAATCCAGGATTGCATCCTGGCTCCGCTGGGCTCGGCCCTTCCAGATGGGCCGCTACCAACTGTCGTGCGTAGCTGCCAAAGGCCACCCCCGCCACCGGCCAATCGGGATCCAACAGCGACACCGTTTGGGCATTGGTTCCGCCCGCCAGTTGCACATAGCCGGGCAAACCCATGGCCAGCACCTTTTGGGCCAACTTCAGGGTGGCTTTGCCGGTGCCAGCGCCAATATCGCCACTCATGGGCCGGCCATCCACCTGCCAGATCAACACCTCCGGCAAGGGATCCATCAGGGCCAGCAGATCCCTCAAGTAGGCCTCCAGGCCCGGGCCATCGTTAAAGCTAATCGAGATTGCCTGGAGGTGAGGTAGCCAGGGCTTCAGGGATCCCCACAGTTGCTCGAATGACCTCTGACGACCGATGCAGGTGTGGATCTCCACTGCCTGAATGCCCAACTCGAGCAAAGGCGGCAACACCTCTGCCAAAGCAACTTGATAGCCGCAGGTGGCAATGCGCCGGTGGGGGCAAACCGGCTCACAGCGCCCACAGCCATAGCACAGCTCTGCCTGAATGTGGACTTGGGCAGGAAGGGCTGCCTGTGTCAAAGCATGGGGAGGACAGACGGCCAGACACGGCTGGGGGCAGTCGGCAGGACAGACCGGAGCCGTCAGCACCGCCTTACGGAAGTGCACATCTTCCCCGTCATTGACACTGACCATCACCCAAGGGGAGCGCGCCCGGGGATCTTCGGCTTGGGCCCATTGGATCCCTTGTTGAGCAGCCCGCACAATGGCGGGATCGGCAGCGACGTCAATGCAATCTGCCCCAGCCAGCGTGTAGAGAAAAGCCAGCTCGCGAACCGAGGGCAAGTGGTGAAAACTTGCGCCACAGATCAGCTTAAACCAAGTACCCTGTTGCAGCGAGGCGGTTGGCAAGGTCACAGGTGAGAGAAGCCGCTAGCAGGATGGTTCTGAGCTGCAGGCCATCTATCTGAGATGGTAGCAGAGAATTTTCCAGGATCCTGAGAAGATGCTCAGGCGCTTTGCAGAGGTTGCCAGCGAATGGAGCGCTCTCGGCCCAGCTCCACGACAAATTTGACCCCCTTGTCTTCCCGGCTCAGCTTCACCAGGTAAGAGAGTTCCTGTTGGCTGAGCACATGCCCCTCGTAAAACCAAAACACCAATCCTTTCGCCTTCGCGGGCAAGGTGGCTCGATACTGCTCGATCAACGCCGGGAAAAAATAGGTGCGCCGCTCCGATTTGCCCAGCGTGGCAGGCCGTACCCCATGACTGCACGTCAAATAGCTCGCCAGATCTCCGATTCCTTTGCTGGAGAGCGTGACCACCTCATACCCGGCTCCGCGCAGCCGCCGCAGGTAATGCCCTTCGGATCCCCCTTCTGGGGTCACAAAGATGGCCAGAGCCCCAGATTGCTCCAGTTGCTGCACAAACCGTGCGCCTGAGCCGACCAGCAGCATAGGAAGAACTCCATTACTCGTCTAGAGTTGGACAAGCAGCTTGCTCGAGCTTAATTGTAACGGGATTACGCCTCAGGCTGAGGATAAAAGCTGCCGATAGAACCCATAGATGGATACCTGCTCAGCTTTCGGGAAGAGGGGAAAAGGACTGGACACTCCCCCGGTTGGAAACCGGAGGCTTTACGCGGCTGTTCGTAAAGAAGAAGAGTTAAGATAAAGACAATCTGCTGGCAATCCTCCAACAACAGCCAGCGGACAAAAGCGGACGGATCCCCCTCAGCCAAGTAGAGAACGGGTTGGCGATGGCTCCTTCCGCTGTTTAGACGGTGAGGATGGATGAACCTCTCATGCGACGACGCAAGCTATTGACTTTGACCGTGGCTGGGTTCATCCCAGGATCCCTTAGCTTGGTAGGAGAGCAACGAGCAATGGCTCAACAGACCTATCCCGTCACCAAAACCGATGCCGAATGGCGGCAACTGCTCACCGAAGAGCAGTACTATGTGCTGCGCCAGGAGGGCACGGAGCCTCCTTTCCGCAATGCCTACTACGACAACAAGGCCGCAGGCATTTACGTCTGTGCCGGCTGTGGGCAGGAGCTGTTTTCCTCGGCAGCCAAGTACGACAGTGGCACCGGTTGGCCCAGCTTTTGGGAGCCGATTGCTCCCCATGTGATCGGTACCAAGACGGATTGGAAGTTGTTCGTGCCCCGCACAGAAGTGCACTGCTCTAACTGCGGTGGGCATCTGGGGCATGTGTTTCGGGATGGCCCCCCGCCCACGGGTTTGCGCTACTGCATGAACTCTGCTGCCCTCAAGTTCATTCCGGCCACCACCTAGAAACCCTCTTGGCTCCGGACAGAATTGAGCCGCCTGTCTGGGTGAACTGATGTCCGACTACACCTTCCTGGATGCCGCTTCGATTTTGCTGCGGGAGGGCCTGGAGGCTCTCCTGGTGTTGGTGGCGCTGCTGGCGCTTTTGGGCAAGAGCGGGCAGTCGGCTCAGCAGCGCTGGGTGTGGCTGGGAGGATCCGCAGGCTTGCTGGCAGCGGTGATGCTGGGTCTGCTGGTGAAGCTGTTTTTCCAGCAGTTGCTCACCCACACGCGGCAAGAGGTGCTGGAGGGGATCACTGGGCTGGTGGCGGCAGGCTTGTTGTTTTCGGTCAGCCTTTGGTTGCACCGCCGGGCTGCAGTGGCTTCTTGGCAAACCTTTGTGCAAGAACAAGCGCAGGCGGCACTGGCCACCGGCCAGGTTTTTTCTTTGGCTTCCCTGGCGTTTATGGCGGTGTTTCGCGAGGGGGCGGAAACGGTGTTGTTTTATGTGGGGTTGGCCCCCGCCCTGCCGGCAAAAGAATTTTGGCTGGGGATCGGACTGGGATCCCTGATGTTGGTGGGGGTGGCGATCCTGCTGCTGCAGGTGGGGCTGAGATTGCCGCTGCGAGCTTTTTTCCGGGGCCTCAGTCTGCTGGTTTTCTATTTGGGCTTTAAGTTTTTGGGTAGTGGCCTGCACGCTTTGCAGGTGGCGGACTGGCTGCCGGTCACCCCTCTCATCGGGATCCCAAAGTTGCGCTGGCTGGGCCTGTATCCCACTTGGCAGACGCTGCTCCCCCAACTGGTGCTGCTGGCGCTAGCCTTTGTCTTGTGGGTTCGGGCTCATTCGGCCCAAAAACTTTCTTCGTGAAAAGACGCTCCTGCAAAGGCGGTGGGGATCCCATCGACCTTCTGGAGAGTTCCGATCCTAGCTTCGATGGATGGCAGCCAAAAGTGGCCTTCTAGCCGCGAAGGGCAAAGCCTACCGGCAAGGATCCGGCAGGCTGGTGAATCTGGCTAGGGATCCCCAGCAGCAAGCCCCGTCGATCGCTACGCAATCAACCGAGATATCTGCAGGGCTCCCAGGAACTAGGTGTCGTAAACCCGGCACTCGACGGCATCTGGGTTTTCGGCGCAGTGCTGCTCCAGGCTGCTGGGAGTTTTGGGCTGGTGGCTGCGGGCTGCCAGCACCTCCTCAACGGCATCCCAAGCGGCACGGCAGTGGGGATCCCCTTCGCCGTACTCAGAGCAGACGTTGCGAGCATTTTCCAGTTCTTTGGCGATGACTTCAGACAGTCCCATGGTCTCAAGGCTCCTTTAGACTAGATGGGGCCGATGGCCCGCTGGATAGCCGATTGACGCAGGTCAGCAGGGATCGGATGTGGCTGAGGATCTACTGGTGGGAACCAGCCAATCCAAGTGGGGAATGAGTCCAGGATAATGACCCTGTGTCAATCGAATTGAACACGTGCATACATTACCTATTCTAGACAGGGGCGCCGGCGAGGTGCAGCCACCCTTTTGCGATCTCTTTGGGATCGCAGGGATCCCTTAGGCGTCAAACAGTTGCCCGATTTGTTGCCGCACCTGCTCTGGGGATCCCTGATAGCGCACCCGTCCTTCGGAGAGGAAAATTACTCCGTCCGCCCACTCCAGTTCCGCCAGCCGATGGGTGACCCAGAGGGCGGTGATGCCCTCTTGATCCACCAGGCGGCGGATGCAGCGCAGCAACTCCGCCTGGCTCTCGGGATCCAACAGAGCGGTCGGCTCGTCCAAAAGCAGCACTTCGCTGCGTCGGGCCAAGGCCCCCGCCACCGCCACCCGTTGCTTCTGTCCGCCGCTGAGGCCGTGGATGGGCCGGCGGATCAGGTGCTTGAGTCCCACCTGTTCCAAGGCTGTTTCCACCCGCCGGTGAATTTCCGCCCAAGCCAGAGCCTCTGCCCCCAAGCCAAAGGCCACATCGGCCCCCACTGTGGGCATGAACAGTTGGTGATCCGGATTTTGAAACACATAGCCCAGCCGACCACAAATTTCCAGGTGACCTGAAAGAGGCTGGGGATGGGTCAGGGATCCGGACAACAGTTGTAACAGGGTGGACTTGCCGCTGCCATTGGGCCCCAACAGCATCCACAACTGGCCCTTGGGAATGGCAAAACTGCACCCCTGCAAGACCGGCGGACGTTCCGGCCAGGCAAAGGCCAAGCTCTCCACCCGAATGGCCACCTCAGACATGGGGATCCCTGGCGGTAGAGAGAAAAGAGCCGTCCTCAGCCTTGCAACTGGGCCAAAAAACCGGGACGGGCTCCCATGGGGCTGGCGCCACCCGACTTAGAGGTCATTTGCACACCACACAGCTCGCCGGTGAGCAGGAACACCTTTTTGCCGGTGCGGTCGCAGGTCAGCTCCAAGCTCTGAGGGGAGCCGTTCTGCAAAGCATTGACTATGCTTTGGTAGGCCCGGTTGGCCGCTTCCTCCTCTTTTTGGTGGACAACGATGGGGGCAGGGTTCCCTTTCAGAAGCAATTCCAGAGTATACATGGCTGACCGTTGCGTAGTGGGCCGTGGATAGGGGACGCCATCCTTTTCCAGTATTGCAGGTTGAGCCAGGGTACCGGCAGGATCAAAAAATGACGGGGGAACTTCCCTCGCCAGCTTAGGCCAAGCTCCCGCCGAGAAAAGGCAGCAGGCTGATCAGCAACAGGCCCAAGGTGGCCAGGGATCCGGCCAAAAAGGAGAGGGATCGCCCGATGGGGATGTCAGCGATGTAGAAGAAGTTGTAGAGCAGCCGTGCCAGCAGAAACACCCCACACAGCACAGCTACCCCTTCGTCGCCGCTGAGGCCAAAAGACCAGGGATCCGGGTGAGGGCCGGTGATGTAGGCGATCAACGCCGCTGAGGCAAACATCCCAAAAGTCTCAAACCCGTTGGCATGGGCCCAGGTGGCCCGCTGGCCGTAGGGGGGTAGCCTATCGAACATAGCCCGAGGCGCATGCAGGTCGTAGCCGACGCGGGCCCGCGCATAGCCCACCACCCCCATGGGCAAGTAGACCAAGAGCATGGCTGCCGCGATGGAGAAGAGGGGAACGGCTGCGAGAGGAAGACTTGGCAACATACAGACAGGCAGAAGAGTGGAAAAAGCCCGACTTGGGTAGGGGCTACTGCTGAGAAAAATAACACCCAGACGATTATCCTATCGGACTTGCGGCCTGAGCAGAAGCTGGAATGCTCGACCTAGGAGATCCTGCGGATTTGTCGGCGGCGCTCCTCATATTCAGCGCGGGTGATCAAGCCTTGCTGCAACTGACTTTGCAACTGCTGCTCGGGATCCCGGACTTCCCGATCTTGCGCACTGGTCCAGTCCAGCTCGATGAGATCCCGGTTGAAGCGAAAATCGAAGTCCTCATTGGTCATGGTGAGCAACCATAGCCCTTCCAGCAAACAAAGGGCGCGTACCCCGTAGCTGAGGATCTGCAGCGGGATGGAAGGAACGAACACCATCAACCCCAGCACCAAATAGCCCCAGCCCCAGCGTCGGTGGCCCATGTAAAAACGCTGCAGCCCTGGGATCAGCACCCCCAGCACTGCCAGCCAGCCGGCTGCCTCGCGAACCAAGCGCTGACGTTTTTGAAGAGGGGTATCGGAGCCTTCGCTCTCGGCCATACTCTGCCCTACCTACGCCTGGCCCCAGGCTAGCTCAAGTTTACGCAGCTCTGCAGAGGGGGAGGCAAGCTACAGTTGAGCAGGATTCTGCCGCATATACTTTATGGGGGCAGATCTGGGGGGAACATGGCGGAGCGGGAGCTGGCGGTGGCAATCTTGGCAGCGGGCAAGGGCACCCGCATGCGGTCGCAATTGCCCAAGGTGCTGCACAAGCTGGGATCCCTGTCTTTGATCGAGCGGCTGCTGCGCACGGTGCTGTCTCTGAAGCCCCAGCGCTGTCTGGTGATCGTGGGGTATGGGCAGGAGCAGGTGCGACAGACCCTGCGGGAGTACCCGGTCGAATTTGTGGAGCAGGCCCAGCAACTGGGCACCGGACACGCGGTGCAGCAGCTTCTACCCGTCCTGGACGATTTTCAGGGGGATCTGCTGGTGGTCAACGGGGATGTGCCTCTGTTGCGGGTGGAAACCCTGCAGGCGCTGGTGGAACGCCACCGCCAAGTCCAGCCGGATGTGACCTTGCTCTCGGCTCAGGTGGTAGATCCCTATGGCTATGGGCGGGTGTTTTGCGATGCTCAACAGCGGATCCTGGAGTTGGTGGAAGAGCGGGACTGCACCCCGGCCCAACGGCAAAATCGCCGCATCAACAGCGGCGTCTACTGTTTCCATTGGCCGGCCCTGGCCCGGGTGCTGCCGAGTTTGGAGCGGAACAACGCCCAGCAGGAGTACTACTTAACCGATGCCGTCAAGCGGGTGAGCAAAGCCATCGCCCTGGATGTTGCCGACCCGCAAGAAATTGTGGGCATCAACGACCGCCGCCAACTGGCCCAGGCCCACCAGATTTTGCAGGATCGCCTCAAGGAAGCTTGGATGGAAGCCGGGGTCACCTTTGTGGATCCCGAGAGCAGCAGCCTGGAAGAGACGGTGGAATTGGCCCCCGATGTGGTGATCGAAGCCCAAACCCACCTGCGCGGGAGGTGCCGCATCGGGCCGCGCACCCGCCTGGGGCCGGGCAGTTGGATCGAGTCCAGCACCATCGGCTCCGATTGCCACATTCTCTACTCGGTGGTCAGCCACAGCCAGATTGGGGATCGCGTCTGGGTAGGCCCCTACGCCCATGTGCGTCCCCACAGCCAGATTGGCGACGGCTGCCGCATCGGCAACTTTGTGGAAGTTAAAAACACCCAGATTGGCTCCCACACCAACGCCGCCCACCTGGCCTACCTGGGTGACGCCAAGCTGGGATCCCAGGTCAACATCGGCGCCGGCACGATCATCGCCAACTACGACGGCCAGCAGAAGCACTTCACAGAAATCGGCGATCGCAGCAAGACCGGCGCCAACTCGGTGCTGGTGGCCCCCCTCAAGGTGGGATCCGATGTCACCATTGCCGCCGGCTCCACCATTCCTGCCCGCTACCCTGTGCCTGACGACTGCCTGGTGATTGCCCGTGCCTACCCGGTGGTCAAGCCCGGCTGGCGACCGGGGAGCGCTGCTGCTGAGCGCCAACAGCCTCTACCCACGGGATCCCTCAAGATCTACCCCCTACGCCTGCTGCCCGGCCAAGACCTCAAGCAGGAGCTGGAGCGCTTTGCCCGCCAACAACCTTTGCAGGCAGCCTTTGTCCTCAGCGCCGTCGGCAGCCTCAGCCAAGCCACCCTGCGCCTGGCTGACCAAACAGAGGATCACCTCTTGTCGGAATGCCTGGAGATCCTGTCCCTGAGCGGATCCCTGTGCCCGGACGGCGTCCATCTCCATCTGGCTGTTGCCGATGCCCAAGGCCGAACTTGGGGAGGGCACCTGCGCCCCGGCTGCCTCATCTACACCACCGCCGAGATTGTCCTTGCCGACAGCCTGGAGTACCGCTTCTCCCGTCAGCCGGATCCGGCCACCGGCTACTTGGAGCTGCACATCCAAAAGGTGGCAGAAGCAACCCCGCCCTCTCCCCAGAGGGCAGATGAGACAACGGCGGGGATCCCTTCTTGCCCGCCGTGAGCCGCGAGCGGCTGTAGATAGACGGTATAATGGCCAACATCTAGCATTGAGTCATCAGCACCTCGTTTGGCAATCAAGGGTTGCTGAATAAACTCGGCGATTGGGGGTACCCGGCCATGCCCCGAATGACCACTGCAGATGAGCTGCTGGCAAACTATGCCGCCGGCGAGCGCAACTTTCAAGAATCCAACCTGGTGGGCGTGGATCTGGTACGCGCCACCCTGCAGGGGGTGAATCTGAGAGGGGCCAACCTTTCCTTTGGCAAGCTGAGCGGGGTTAACTTGCAGGAGGCGGATCTGCGTGGAGCCGATCTCAGCTCCGCCAACCTGATGGGGGCCAACCTGCGCGGTGCCAACCTTTGGGAAGCCAACCTCATTGGCGCCGATCTCAGCTTTGCCGATTTGCGGGAAGCCAACTTGCACGGGGCCTACCTGTGGGAAGCCAAGTTAACCCGTGCGCAACTGCAGGGATCCGACCTGAGCGGGGCAAAAATAGGCGGAGCGGTGCTGACCGGTGCCGACCTAAGCGGCGCCATCCTGCCCGATGGCACAGTGCGGCCCTGGCCTGCTCCGTCGGCCAGCAAGGCAGAATAGAACTGTTGCGACGGGATCCCTCATGTTGCTGCTGTTCCACTTGGTCTTGACGGTGCTGCTGGCTTTGGGAGTGGCAGTCCTGGCCGGACAAAACCCCACTCCCCTGACCGTCCATTTTTTAATGTGGCGCTCGGTGGAGCTGCCGCTGGGATTGCTCATCGCCGCGGCCATCGGCCTGGGGCTGTTGACGGCGGGGCTGGGCTCTCTTCTTTGGCCGGGGCGCAGTTTTTCTCTGACTGCCCGCCAGCTCCAGGAACGGCTGCAGCAACTGGAAAGGCAGGATCAGCCGCCTGCCTAGAGCGCCATCTTTCGGGAGTTGCCCTGGCCTTTGGGGTTTGAGTCCGGGATCCTGTCCGATTTGGGTAGGTTATCCGGCTGCCGGGTTGGCGCACGCCTTTAAGATAGGGCGTAAGCTGAGAAAGGATCCTTATGGCACCAGCGGCGCAAGCACGAGTAACCACCATGCCTCATTCTCAAGCTTCTTCTCCGAACACCTTCCCCGAAGATCCCCGCGCCCTGCGCAAGGCTCTGCGCAGCTCCAGCACCTACTTTGCCAAGGGGTTTGAGGAGCACAAAGACCAGGCCCAACGGGAGCTGCAAACCACCTACAAAAGCCCTCTGGTGGAGCAGATCCGCGCCCAGTCTTACCGCTATCAACAGGGGGATATCACCATCCATCTGGCCAAGGCGTTTGGCTTCTGCTGGGGGGTGGAACGGGCGGTGGAATATGCCTACGAGGCGCGGCGCCGCTTTCCGGATCGCCAGATCTGGATCACCAACGAGATCATCCACAACCCTCTGGTCAACCGCCACCTGCAGGAGATGGGGATCCGCTTTGTGGAAAAAGGCCCCGACGGCAACAAGGACTTTTCCCAGATCCGGCCCGAGGACGTGGTGATCTGGCCTGCCTTTGGGGCCAGCGTATCGGAGATGGCGTTTTTCCGGTCGCAGGGCAATGAGATCGTCGATACCACCTGCCCCTGGGTGTCCCGCGTCTGGAACCAGGTGGACAAGCACCGCGCCGCCCAATTCACCTCTGTCATCCACGGCAAGTACAACCACGAAGAAACCGTGGCCACCAGCTCCTTTGCCCAAAAATATCTGGTGGTGCTGAACCTGGAAGAAGCGCAATGGGTCGCCCGCTACATTTTGCAAGGCGGAGATGCGGCAGAATTTCGGCGGCGCTTCGGCAAGGCCACCTCTCCCGGCTTCGATCCGGATCGGGATCTGGAGCGGATTGGCATCGCCAACCAAACCACGATGCTGGAAGGGGAAACCCGCGCCATTGCCAAGCTGTTTGAGACCACCATGCTGCGCAAATATGGCCCCCAGGAGCTGGACAACCACTTCATGAGCTTCAACACCATCTGCAACGCCACCCAAGAACGGCAGGACGCCATGTTCGAGCTGCTGGAGCGGCCCTTGGACGTGGTGGTGGTGATCGGCGGGTTCAATTCCTCCAATACCACCCACCTGCAGGAAATTGCCCTGGCCAAGGGGCTGCCCTCTTTCCATATCGATGGCCCCGACTGCATCCAACCCCCCAACCGCATCCGCCACAAGCCCCTCCACCAAGACCCAATTGTTACCGAGGGTTGGTTACCCGATGGGCCGGTGCAGATCGGCATCACGTCTGGCGCCTCTACCCCAGACCGGGTTGTGGAAGCGGTGATTCTGCGCATCTTTGCCCTACGTGAAGAACCCCAGCGGATCCCTAGCTAACTGTGTGATGACGGGATCCCTTTCCTCTTCCCCCTAGAGCCACTTTGGCGTGCTCACCACCCTTTTTCAGGTTTATCTCCCCCTGCTGGGCTGGACGCTGCTGGGGTTTGTCCTCCAGAAAAGGCTGCCCACCGGCTGGAAGCGTTGGCTGGATCCCCACGTTCTGGGCCGCTTCATGTTCTGGGTGGGGGTGCCCCTGGGCACAATTGGATTTATCCAGAAGGCGGATCTCTCCGGCCAGATCTGGGTGGCCCCTTTGGTCTGCTGGCTGGCAACCGGGCTGGGGTTTGCCCTGGCCAACGCCTGGCTAAGATGGCAACACCATGCCTGGCAGGGAAAGAACGAGCGGGATCCCTGGCTTTGGAGCAGAGCACGGCGAGGAAGTTTTTATCTGGCGGCCACCTTGGGGAATAGCGGCTATTTGGGTTACCCCATCTGTCTGGCGGTGGCCGGGAGCGCCTACTTCGGCTGGGCTTTGTTCTACGATTTGTTGGGTACGCTCTTTACGGCCTATGGGCTGGGGGTGTGGGTGGCCAGCCGCCACAGTCCCTCTCGCCCTCGTCCCCGGCAAACAGCGATCCGACTGCTGAGCAGCCCCACCCTTTGGGCCTTCTTTGTCGGCTTGGCCCTGGCTCGCCAACCCCTGCCGGGGTGGCTCTCTCAAGGCTTGGTTGCCTTTGCCTGGAGCACGATTCCCCTGAGTCTGATCATCTTGGGAATGCGGCTGGCTCAAGTGAAGCGCTGGGGATCCTTTTTCCCTGCCGCAGTGGCCCTCTCGATCAAAATCCTGCTCGTGCCTCTTTTGGTAGGGATCGGCCTCGCCTTTACCCCTTATCCATCCTTGGCCAAGCTGGTGCTGACCCTGCAGGCGGGCATGCCCCCCGCTATCGCCACCCTGGTGCTTACGGAAGAATACAATCTGGATCGGGAGCTCACCGTAGCCGCCTTGGCCGTGGGCTACTTGGCGGCTCTGTTCACCTTGCCCCTTTGGCTGTGGTTATGGGGATTCTAGTAGGCCAAGTGAGAGAGGGTCTGCTCCAGGTAGCGATGCACCAGACGATCCAGCTCCGCCTCCTGGCTGGGCAGCTCCCGCCCCTGCAGCCATCCTCGAAACCCTGAGCTTTCCACAATGGCCTGCCGCAACGGCTTCCAGACGGCTTGCTCGCGCAGGGCTGCATCGGGTCTGAGAGTAGAACGGGTCATGAGAGGAAAGAGAAGAGGGTGAACAGGAGTGATTCACCTTCAGAATAGCTTGGATCCCGGTTGGCTTTGGCTACCTAGGATACAAATCTCCCCTCTCCC